>CAMHMG010000054.1 GCA_946186175.1 uncultured Clostridia bacterium
ATGACTCACTCCTTAGGTATTCAGATTTTCTTGTCATAATTGCTCTTTCAATAGATTTTAATTGGTGTAAATGTGGTGTCAAAAAACCAATCACACATTCATTTTTTACCAGCAAAACCAAGCACTCCAGCACAAATACCCACATTACGAAATCGTAAGATTTATTCACTATATCTCTAACCATTCAACTCCACGAAACCCATAACAGATATTTAGCTGCCACGCATCCGTCACTCCCCTGCCGTTGCCAGATCCCCTGCCACATCCATTGGCATCTGCTTAAGAGGCACATATACAGCACCGCAGAGTATGAGGGAAACAACCACAACACTTGATATTGAAGCCATTCACGGAAAAACGTACTTTGTTGCAGTAAATACGCCAAACACGCCATTGTACACGCCAAGGCTTAAGCTGGTTCCCAAAACAGTCCCCAAAAGGCAGGCTATTACAGCCTCCAACACACCCTCAAACATTACCATCCTGAATATGTCACTCTTTGAAGCTCCTAATACTCTTAGCTGAGCCAGCTCCTTCTTACGCATGAACAGATTGCTTGCTGTGGCATTAATAGTATTTACCACCGACATCACCACTATGAACAGTACCACCACTCCTGCACCGTATACATACCGCTTAATTCCTTGCATATATTCCACCCATAACGGATAAGGTGAACAGATGTAGGAATAACCATAATACTCATCAGAATAACCGATATTATCGGAAAACACCCAGTCTTCATCCATTCCCTGTGGATCTATATCGTTATAACGGCTGACATTTAGCTTGTCAAAATGATACTGCATACCGCTGATCCAATCCTCATCTACCCCAAGCAGCTTCATATACTGCTCCTTTGTGACTATTGTGATCACAGGCTCATAGAAGACACCCGTTTTTCCCATAAAAGTATTGGATAATCTTCTTCCCTGATTGGCATCCCCCTCAACAATTCCGCAGATCGTATATGTCACATAATCCTCTTTTTCAAGCATCTCACGGTAGCACTTTCCTTTAATCCTTTCAATGTCCTGATAATACTTTCCATCAAGCTTATCCAATTTTTTCTTCATCTCATTATAGGTTTCTTCGTCATTATTCTTTTCTGCCTCATCCCGTTTCCTTTCAAGCTCCTTTGACTCTGTCTCATACTCCTCGGTAACAGGCTGCATCTCTTCTGACAGTAACTCACGAAAGCTAATAGGATTGACTATATCAATGGTATCCCCCACCTTATAGTCCAAAAATCTTTGGAATTTCTCATATTCATCATCTGACAGTTCATCATATACATAAGTATAATTACTTACGACCATAAGCATCTCATTATCGTTTTCCGGAAGCCGTCCGTCAATCAAAGTATCCTGATACCTTGCCATATCCTCCTCATCATATCCGCACACTGCTACCGATGAAGCTTCCATCTTATTGCGAGCCGCAAAATCTTCATAGTCCGGAATAATGTTTTCATCGTAATTTTCCGAAAGGAATCCTCCATCTGCCGAATCCATATATTCCTGAAGATACCGGTCGGCAACATACTTCTCCCAATCAGTTGTAGACACCAAAGCAGTATATATCCTCTTTGCCGACTCCATTCCCTGCATTTCCGATACCTGCTGCATCTTATCAAACTTTGGAAGAGAATTCATAAGCTCACTCTCTGTCTCCCATGGCATCAAGGTATGCTCATAGTAGACATGATAGTAACCATTATCCTCATCCTGAAATTCCTTGTATTTTGCAAGGGTAGACAGTACTCCAAAGATAACGATCGACGCCGCAATCCCAAGGGTCATGGCACTTATAGTACGGTAAAATCGTCCGGGATTTCTCTTGATATTCTTATAGGCATAGTCACCATTTAGCCCAAACAGCCTGCCAAAAAGCCTTGACTTTCTTCTTCTTAACCTCTCCTTCTTTATCCTGTACTCCCCGCGAATTGCAGATACCGGTGTCATATCGGCTGCCAGCTTGGCATTTTCATTCATGGCAAAATACAGGTCACCCAAGTATGCAATCATAACGAAGGCCAATGGGATAAAATGAAAACCCGTATGCTTCCATGAGACCATGTCCCCGATGATAAGACTTCCTATTACCCCCATCACAGTTCCACATATTATTCCGCCAAGCTCAAGTATCAGTCCCTGAAGGTAAATGATCCATCGCATCTGACCCTTTGTAGAACCGATGCACCTTAATTGTCCGAAATCCTTAATGCGCTCTAACATATTAAGCTGAATTGAATTCCTTATAAGTCCTACTCCGAATATGGCAATGATATACGATATAAGCAATGCTATAAGGATAGCAACATAGATAATATTCCCCTCATCCCCCTGAAGATAAGTGGCGGCCATCTCGTAATGGATCCTGCCTTCCACGCCATACTTCGACTTAATATCTTCAAATATCTTATTTATCCTGTATGGGTTGGTTGTATTGATATAGAGAGCATTATTATAGTTTGTGGAACCATAATAGTTGTACTTATAATAGTCTGCGACAGTTCCATCCTTAACCCATGGATCATTTAATATATCATTTATCTGCTGTTCATTCTCCGTAAAGAAAACCATCTCAAAATCATAGTTCTCCCTGAGATATGCACGGTAATTCAGAAGATACGACAAAAAGAGATTAAGCAGCATGTACAGAAACATCACGGAAATGCTAACTCCTATTACTGTGATCAAGCTCCTTTTCTTATTCGTTTTGATGTAGCGAAATGCTAAGTCTGTGTAATGAATCATACAGTCTTTTCCTCCTCATAAATAATACTGACAGTTATATAACTACAAAGCCCTTTATTTTCTGCTTTATTTTTTGATTGAAATCAATTAAAATATATTATAATATCACTATATATAATATTGATTTTGAAACCACTATAATGAATCGGGAGGTACATGCTATGGATATGGTACAATCAAACTTCTATACAGAAGAAGACTACTACAACACACCGGAAAATGTACGCTGTGAGTTGATTAACGGCAATCTTATCTATGCCCAGGCATCACCCAGCAGAATTCATCAAGATATTCAGCGGGAATTAACTTTAATTATTGGCAATTATATCAAATCCAAAGGAGGCAAATGCAAAGTCTATCCCGCTCCCTTTGCCGTAAAGCTTAATAAAGACAAGAGTAATATCGTTGAGCCTGATATAAGTGTAATATGTGATCCGGACAAGCTGACAGACAGAGGCTGTACCGGTGCTCCAGATTGGATCATAGAGATAATATCTCCGTATAACAGAAGCCATGACTACATTACCAAGCTCAACCTGTACAAGGATGCCGGTGTACGTGAATACTGGATTGTTGACCCTACCACATCCGGAATACTTGTGTACCATATGCAGGATGATGACTTTGATGTGAAATCATATACATTTAACGATTCTATCGACGTTAATATATATGATGATCTGAGCATTGATTTCAAATCTCTGGACATTTAATCTCATCATATCTTACAGGTGATTCTACTCCCCCGCCGTAGCCAGATCTGCTGCCACATCATTTCCCATCTTCTTAAGCGGGATATATGCAGCCCCGCCAAGAATCAACACCGATACAATAATGCTAAGTATAGCAGGAATCCACGGAAATACGAATTCCACATCCTTATAATATCTGAATATAAACATAATAATTCCATAGCTTATTCCGGCGCCCAACGCAGTGCCGGTGACACAGGATATGATCGCTATAATAATTCCTTCCATCATTACCAGCTTAAACAGTCCCTTTTTTGACACCCCTATAACCCGGAGCTGGGCAAACTCCCTACGTCTCATGTATATATTACTTGAAGTGTTATTGATATAATTAATCACCACCATTGACACGAGAAACATAGAAATAAGCACAGCAGCTATTATTCTTTTTTTAAGCGCCCTTTTGGCGTACTCCCAATCAGGATAGGATGACATGAAATACCCATCATAAGCCGAAACCGTATATCCATCCTTTTCATTATCACCCTGCCAGTTATACCAGTCAACCTGTTCATACTGCTTTAATGTAAACGGGTCAAAATGATACATCATTCCGCTGAAATAATCCTCTTCACGCCCAGTCACATCATGAAACCTTTCTTTGGGGACGATTACCATGGGAATTGGATCCTCCGCAGCTGCCCTGCTTATGGCATTTCGGTCAAGTATACCCTCAATCCTGTATGTTTTATATAATCCTTCCGTTTTCAGTTCATCATACACCTCAACTATCGTCTTATATTGCAAAGTATAGAAGGCATCACGATACTTTTGCTTTTTATGTTCAAGCTTAAGTGCCTTAACCATATCCCCTTCATTTTCCGCTTTTTCAATCTCTTCTAAAATATCATCTGCTGTGGTCTCGAATTCCTTCTCGGCATCATCCACTCTCTCATGATACCTCTTACGGTATTGTGTCATATCAAGCAGTGAAATGGTATCGCCCAACTTGTAATCAAGTAAATGCTCATGCTTAAGATACACCATATACTCATCAATACTGTATCTGTCGTCATGAACCCACATATAATCATCTGCAACAATTACGACACCTTCATCACTCACATCTAGAGTTCCTGCCACCAAATGTTCTTTCAGTCTTGCCATATCACCTTCATCATAACCCACAACATTTACCGCATTATCATATAAAAGATTCGACCTTACCCACATCTCCTTATCGTTATTCTGTACGCCTTCTCCTTCCGCGAACTCACTCTTATTATTTCTCCTCTCTTCTATCAATCTACCCTTTGTGTAATATTCATCAGAAAAATGCGAGAACAGATCATCTTCATCCGCAACAAGCATCTCATCTACATACACCATCTTAGCCTCAGTCAGATTTGTCAGATTGCTGATCTCTTCATTTAATTTGGTAAACGGAACACGGGACACCGTGTCCGCCCACTCACACATTATATCCGTATACCATGTGACATATATGGGATAGTAGCCGTAGTAATCCTGCCATTTCCTGTCATAATCTATTAATGCGATCATACCGCAGGATAAAATGATAACCGCCGCTACACCAAATGTCATAGCTGTAACCATCTTAAAAAATCTCCCCGGGGAACGCATAATATTCTTATAGGCATAGTCTCCCTCTACACCGAATAATCTTATTATCAGTCTGCCAAACAAGCTGATTTTTCGGCCCTTAAGTTTCCCTGATTTTGTCTTTCTTGATTTCTTATCTGTCTTAATTATATTTTGGTCTTTTTCATCGAGATTGCTTTTATCGCTCTTCTTGCTAAATGATATCCCTTTCTTCAGAAACTCTTGTAATACTATCTTTTTCTTCTTTCCCAGATGTACACGATACTCTCCCCGTATTGCTGATATAGGCGACATTCCCGTCACCAGTTTCGCATTTTCTTTCATGGCAAAATATAAGTCAAGCAAAAAGGCCAGCAGCACAAATACCATAGGAAGAAGATGAAAGCCTGTATTCTTCCAGCCAATAAGCTCTCCTCCAACAACACTTCCTACGCTGCCTAACAATGTACCTAATATTATTCCCAAAAGTTCCAATACTGCGCCCTGAATGTATATCACTGCCTGCATCTGTTTTTTTGTGGAACCGATGCATCTTAAATTACCAAAATCCTTAACCTGTTCAAACAAAGTCAACTGTATGGAATTCCTTATAATACCCACACCGAAAATGGCAAATATGTAAGAAATGAAAAAATACACAAGTATTATCACCCGCATTTGTTCTCCATCACTTCCCTGCAGATATAACTGGGCCAGAACATCATTGAGTTCTCCCTCAACTCCATATTCTGTCATAAGCTCAGACAATGTATTATTCATACGATAAGGATTGACAGTATTGATGTACATGGCATTCTCATACACGATGGGTGATTCATAATCATAGTCATAATACGCCCCCAGGGTTACATCCTTTACACGACTGTCACTGCTTATCCTTTCAATCTGCTCACCGTTATCCGTAAGCAATACTATTTCATAGTCATGTAATGATCTTATATCCGCACGCTCATTTAATACATAACTCCATCCAAGATTGAGGACAATATAGAGAATCATGACGGATATGGACACACCAAGCGCCGTCAGCACACTTCTTGTTTTTTTCATTTTGATATAACGAAACGCTAAGTCTGTATAATGAATCATATTGTATATTACTCCTTATATTAATACTGACAATTTTGAAATCAACTATTTCTTTCCCGGCAGGAAGCTGTCAAATATGATGACGTCAAAAACCTTCTCCGCCTTACGAAGCGCCTCTTCACTTCTTACAGTCCATGCAGCACATACTACCGAAAACAATTTTCTACATATAAAAAATGACGGCTGATACTTGTATCTGTAATTGTATGCAATAAAATCAGGTCTCGATAAGAAATTAAGCATAAGATTGGTAAGTATAATATTCTCATACCATCTGCGCTTTAATGTGCTCCTGAAAAAGTTCGTTGATAACTGTCCTCTAAGTACATCCGGTCTGTTCTTCTTAAACCATGAAAGTACCAGCGGATGAAATGATTCCACACAGTATGTACCCCTGTATGAATCCAGATACTCCGCGGTAAGCCTTGTTGTCCTTCTGTAATTACCTTCGGATTTCACCTCAACTATTAACGGTACTTTCCCATCTATCACCTTAAGAACATCCTCAAAAAGCGGTATCTTATAATCTGTTCCGACAAGATTATATTTCCTAAGTTCATCATATGTACAGTCATGGAGATTCTTCTCAACTCCGCACATTCTAAACAATGACTCATCATGGAACACAACAACTCTACCATCAGAAGTTGTCTGTGTGTCAAGCTCAATACCATATCCCGCTGCCACTGCTCTCTCAAAGGCAGGCAGGGAATTCTCAGGGATTATGTCTTCAACCAACCCCTCCTGTTTGTCTTTATCACCACTATTAACTTTCTCCTGCACCTGCCCATTATAAAACAACCCTCTGTGAGCAATATACACCTCACAAAACGGCAGCATTTTCTCACTGCGTCCTGTATTCGGAGCTATAAGAAACAGATATATTATTATAAGTACAATAATCACGATTCCAATCAACATATACATCTCCCATTTAAAATAATTTTACGGGACAATTGTACATTTCAATTTCTAAATCGTCAACAAACACCTGCCTGTTTCTCGTGGCATTTTCCGACAAATTATTCCTACTCTCCGGCTGTTGCAAGGTCAGATGCAACATCCATCGGCATTTGTTTAAGTGGAACATACACCACTCCGCAAATTATAAGCGATACCATCACAATACTAAGTATAAATGCTGCCCACGGGAATACATACTGCATATTGACTGTTTTGATAACGGCATAATTCTTTACTATACATAATTATTCTCCACTTAATTCTAAGATATTAAACCATACCAAAAAGGCATAGTTTTCTTAACTATGCCTTTGATTATAATATATGATAGTTACATTTTGGTGACTGATATTCTTACGAAAACGTAAGAATCCGGATAATATCCTTTGTATTCTTATTAATTATTATATTTTCTTTTTTTCCACAGCACCCAGATTAGCAGCTCTATAGGTTGCATTATAATATGAATTATGGTTTTTGATTCTTGCTAATAGCGCATCATACACTCTGCCATTAATCTCTACCCAGGCATGATCACCATCATGGCATAAGTACACAGTTTTATAACCGCACTCATGAGCCATAAACGCAAGGGCTGAAGACTGGGCTATACAACACCCGTCACCCTTATAAAAAATATCATTTGCATAAATGATCTCCCAATCACTTTTTTTCTTAAGCTTAGAAAAATCATGGTGCTTGTTATATCTGACCATCTTCATATATGTAAATACTTTTTTAAGCTTGGTCTGTTTTGAATCAGACTTTTTTGTCAGTTTATTCACTAGTTTTCGGGCTTCTATCATTGTTTTTATTTTTCTGTAATTATACTTTGTATACTTGGCACTTCCATCCTTATTAAGCTTAATACCATCAACTTTCTTATTTTTCTTCTGTTTTCCTGATGAGCGGTCATAATAATAATATTTCTTTCCCTCTTTCACCCAACCGTACTGCTTCTTCTTTGCTTTCTTTTTTGTTTTCTTTTTTGTTGAAGAAATCTTATCATTACCAGGAGAAACTGATCCTTCTGCCACTTGTTCTGCCTCTGTTGTAATCTCCGTTGTGGAATCTATTCCAGCCTCTGTTGGAAGCTCTGTCGCATTAACATTTTGTGTCTTTATTCCCACAACAAACAGAGATAATACCAACAATCCAATAATTATACTTTTTTCCGGATGTATTTTAACCCCCATCACCGTTATCCTCCTTGAATTTCGCCTAAAATTGTTGTCCAAAAAAACGAGATGCATCACTTCACAAACGTTATCACAAACCAGGTATACTTTCCAATTTCACTTCTTACCTTAATACTTCCGCCCATCCCCTCGATTATCGACTTCGTAAGTGACAGACCTATTCCAACACTGTTTGGATTGACCTGATTATCAACACGGTAAAAACGCTTGAAAATGTTAGGAAGCTCTTCCTCAGCTATTCCCATACCCTCATCTTTAACATATATACGGCAGAAAGCATTGTTGTCATCAACTTCAATGCTTATATTCTTTCCCTGCTCCGAATAATCGGAAGCATTTTTCAATAGATTGATAAGCGCCTCCGTAAGCCACTCTCCGTCACAGTTTAACACCACCTCATCATCGCATTCAATCTTAAGAGTCTGTGACCTGTCATCAAGTAGGTACTTAACTCCGTCTCCTGCCTGCTGAAAAATATTTGAAAGGTTCTGTTCTTTTATATCGAATACGATTGCACCCGCCTCAATACGGGCAAGCTTAAGCATTGAAAGAACCATCCATTCCATACGTGAAAGCTGATTAGAAGCCTCAGAAAGAATCTGTTTTCTCTTATCCTGCTCAGTCACCTTATCGTCAGTTAACAGATCCAGAAAAACATTTAAAGATGCCAGCGGAGTCTTTAACTGATGCGATATATCCGAAATGATATCTCTAAGGAATATCTTTTCATTTAACTCCCGGTCTCTGCTTTCCTTGAGAATCCCTACCATCTGATATAGCTTTGTATATAGCATACCGACAGCGCCCTCTTTGTATTCCTCACCGATAAGTTCTTTATCTGTATTGATCACATCATCCATTATCTGTGATATATTCTCCATATCAGTTAGAACTCTGTTGTAATGTATATACATAGCAATATAAATCACGGTTAAAATTGCGGCAACACAGATAATCTCTGCAAGACTTTTATGAGATATTTCTCCCTCTTGCAGATAACATACAAGTGAGAAAACAATAAGCCCGATCACTGACACTAACAGATATAATATACTAAAACGATTTCTCTCAAAACTATTCTTCAATTTATATCAGTCTCCGTTTTCCAAGTCATACATGATTTGCAATCACAACAATAAATATCAGATACATTTCTCTATGTGCACCTCTTCGACAAATTAATATCAGTCAATCCGCAGCTCACCTTCTGACAAAACGGTATCCGACACCTCTTACTGTCTCAATAAATGACGCATCATCCGATAGCTTTGTACGAAGACGTTTCATATATACAGACAATGTATTGTCATCGATATAATTGTCCTCTGTATCATACAGACGTTCAAGCAGCTGGGTTCTTGTAAGCACCTGATCCTCATGTATGAGAAGTTCTCGCAAAAGGCGCAGTTCACTTGGTGTACAATCAACTATCTGTCCATCATCATAGAGAATAAACTTTACATTATTAAACTCATGATGCCCAAATGCATATATGTCCCTGTCACTCTCAGCAGCACTACCAACTGTCAGTCTACTCCTTCTTAGATTGGCGGCAATCCGCGACAAAAGCTCCTTTACACGATACGGTTTTGTCACATAATCGTCCGCACCAAGCTCTAATCCCTGAACAATATTGGCCTCTTCACCTACGGCAGTTAAGAATATTATCGGAACCATATTACCACCTGCCCGTATCTTCCTGCAAAGATCATAACCGTTACCATCCGGAAGCATTACATCAAGCAGAATAAGATCGGGATTAGAATTGTCAACCGCGTTCTTCGCTTCGCTGACATTCTTTGCCACTACAACTTCATACCCTTCAGCCTGAAGTGCATATTCTGTTCCCATTGCAAGAGCATAATCGTCTTCAACAAGCAGTATCCTCATATCTTAATCAACCTTCCCGTATATTTGTAGCATCATTATACCAATCAGCACTACTTTTCTCAGTTTTACAAACCATCTGCCTTCACAAATACTGTAATCTTCTTTACCATTTAACCACGTACGATCAGCTTATCATTTTCTACGTCAACAGTCAATGTATCGCCTGCACCAACACTTCCCTCAAGCATTTTCCTGGCAACAAGTGTATCCACATTCTTTTGAAGATAACGTTTCAGCGGTCTTGCACCATATACAGGATCATAGCCGTACTCCATGATATAGTCCTTAGCCTTATCAGTAATATCAAGTGTAAGCTGCTTCTCCTCAAGTCTCTTGTTAAGGTCACCAACCAGAAGATTGATAATGTTACCAATATTATCCTTAGTCAACGGTTTGAATAATATAGTCTCATCTAGACGATTAAGAAATTCCGGTCTGAAATGCAGTCTAAGGTCTTCATATACTTTATTCTTTGCGTCCTCAGTGATCTCTCCGCTTTCACTGATACCATCAAGCAGATATGATGAGCCGATGTTAGATGTCATTATCAATATTGTATTCTTAAAGTCAACAGTCTTACCCTTAGAATCGGTTATACGCCCATCATCAAGCACCTGCAAAAGTACATTGAACACATCCGGATGAGCTTTCTCTATCTCATCAAAAAGAACTACGCAATAAGGTTTTCTTCTTACCGCTTCAGTAAGCTGTCCTCCCTCATCATATCCTACATATCCCGGAGGCGCTCCGATAAGTCTTGCCACAGAATGCTTCTCCATGTATTCACTCATATCGATACGAACCATGTTAGCTTCATTGTCAAATAAAGACTGTGCAAGAGTCTTTGCAAGCTCTGTCTTACCTACTCCCGTAGGTCCTAAAAACAAGAACGAACCTATCGGTTTGGACGGATCCTTTATTCCTGCTTTAGATCTAATAATTGAATCTGACACAAGTTCCACAGCCTCATCCTGGCCGACAACTCTCTCATGTAGAGCATCAGATAAATGCAAAGTCTTATTTCTCTCACTTTCCGTAAGCTTTGACACAGGTATTCCGGTCCACTTAGAAACAATTGCCGCAATCTCCTCTTCAGACACATTCTCGTGAACCAGCGTCTTTTCTCTGTCTCCCTGTTTTGCTTCTTCTTCCTCTAACTGTTTCTGTAATGTCGGGAGCTTACCGTATTGAAGCTCTGCAGCTCTGTTGAGATCATAGTCATGCTGTGCTATCTGAATCTCATTGTTGACCTCCTCGATCTGCTCCTTTAATTCTCTTACCTTGTCAACGCCCATTTTCTCATTATCCCAGTCTGCCTTCATGGACGCAAATCTATCCCTAAGTTCGGTAAGTTCTTCCTGAAGCTTGACAAGCCTTTCCTGACTTAATCTGTCCTCCTCGTTCTTAAGTGCAGCCTCCTCTATCTCTAACTGCATCATACGTCTCTGTATCTCATCAAGTTCAATCGGCATTGAATCAAGCTCTGTCTTGATAAGAGCACATGCCTCATCAACAAGATCGATAGCCTTATCCGGAAGGAATCTGTCTGTTATATATCGGTTAGATAAAGTTGCCGCTGCAACTATCGCACTGTCATTGATCTTAACACCATGATATACCTCATATCTGCTCTTAAGTCCACGCAGTATGGAAATGGTATCCTCCACAGTCGGCTCATTGACTGTAACAGGCTGGAAACGTCTCTCAAGCGCAGCATCTGTCTCAATGTACTTTCTATATTCATCAAGTGTTGTGGCTCCGATACAGTGCAATTCACCCCTTGCAAGCATCGGCTTTAACATATTGCCGGCATCGAGTGCTCCGTCAGTCTTGCCTGCCCCGACTATCGTGTGAAGCTCATCGATGAATAATATTATCTCTCCCTCCGAGCTCTTGATCTCATCAAGTACAGCTTTAAGTCTCTCTTCAAACTCGCCTCTATATTTCGCACCTGCAATAAGTGCTCCCATATCAAGTGCAAATATCTGTTTATCCTTAAGCCCTTCAGGTACATCTCCCCTAACGATACGCTGTGCAAGACCTTCAACAGCTGCAGTCTTACCGACACCGGGTTCACCTATAAGAACAGGGTTGTTCTTAGTCTTTCTTGATAAAATCCTTATGATATTACGGATCTCTGAGTCCCTGCCAATTACAGGGTCAAGTTTCTGCTCTCTGGCACGCTTTACAAGGTCATATCCGTATTTCTCCAGGCTGTCATAGGTAGCCTCAGGATTATCAGTATCAACTCTCTGATTACCCCTAACCTCAGCAAGAGCGCGAAGGAATCGCTCCGTAGTCAGTCCATATCCCATAAACAAACCTTTAAGTGCTTTGTTTGGGTGCCTTAGAAGTGCAATAAACAGATGCTCCACTGAAATATATTCATCGCCCATCTGTTTTGCTTCCTTCTCTGCATGGACAAATACTTTCTGAAAATCAGAACTTGTAAACAGATTACCGCCGTTTACCTTCGGGCGGTATGCAAGAAGCTTCTCCGATTCCTTCATAAAATGAGAAAGATCTATATCCATCTTCTCAATAAGTTTCGCAATAAGACTGTCATCTACGGTCAGAAGACTATATAACATATGCTCCTGATCTATTTCCTGATTATTGTATTCATAAGCAAGCTTCTCACAATTCTCAACTACTTCTAATGATTTCTTGGTAAATTTCTCTGCATTCATAATCAAACCCACCTTTCTACTATCAATAAACACCTTGTATTATCCTGCAAATCATACAATATAATACAATGTATCGTAACTATTCAGTTCCTCATAGTTACTCTTCTACTTATGCACTGAATATAGATTATCACCATTTGTTAGCACTGTCAAGAGGTGAGTGCTAAATTTGTCAGAAAATTTATTTTATATCCTTTATTTTCAATGTTTTCAATAATTGTATTATATGATTATCGGTCTTACTAAACCACTACTAAACCATTTTCAATAATTAAACCACCATCACACATAATATGCAATGGTGGTTATTCTTAAAAGTTTACTACATTGTTTAACTGATTCAATTCTCTTTGAGTTCTTTCAAAACTAACATGATCGTAAGTATTCTCTGTTATCATAGCATTTGCGTGTCCTAACAATCCCTGCAATGCCTTAATTCCCATTCCTGCATCTGAATATATAGTACAACAACTATGCCTTAGAATGTGTGCTGATATATGGGGAAGTGGTGCATCTTCATGTACTTTGTTATATGCCTTCTGTATTCCGTATAAGAATGAATTTACCGCATTTGTGGCAAGCGGTGAACCATTAGCACTAAGAAAACAAAATCCACTATAACCATCTATAATAACCTGAGAAGATTTACCTAACATCATATTTGTTTTCTTTAATTCAATAAAAGCATCATGCACCGCATCCGTCATTGGAATAGTTCTTTTCCCTGCATCCGTCTTTGGTGTTGATATATAAAATTTGCATCCAGTACCATCTATATTTTTATAAATAAGTTGATGATTTACACTTATCTTCCTATTCTGCAAATCAACATCACTCCACCTTAGTCCAGTAATTTCGCCAACTCTCATTCCTGTACCTACTGCAATTATTAAAAATGGTACATGAACATTGTAACAAGCATGATTGCTACAAAAATCTATCAGTGATTCAACCTGTTCTGCTGATAATGGTATTTTCTCCGTTGCATCCGCCTCAATGTCCTTCATGCAGTTCCTTGCAGGATTTTTTCTTACCATATCATTATCCACTGCCATTTCAAATGATGAATAAATTAAATTGTGTACATGCTTTATGCTATTCTTTTTTAGTTGTCTATCATCCGCTAATTCTTTATATAATTCCTTAATATGTAATTGCTTTATGTTCTCAATCTTCATATTACCTAAAAATGAATCCTGAACATAATTTCTCCACATAGCCAAATAATTAGCCTTAGTGGATGCTTTTAATTTTCTAAACTTCATATTCTGAGTAAATAAAGCATTTAATGTAATGTTACCGCCTGCGATACCATCCCATACATCCTTTTGAGTTTCCTTCTCCTTTTCCCTTAGTTCCGCAAGAGTGCCTGAATATATAGCATTTCTTTTTCCGTTGCAAGTCCATCTATACACATAAATTCCGTCAGGTCTCTGTGATTCTCCCGGATTCAACTTTCGCCCCTGCTTGTCTTTTCGACTTTTGTTTTTATCTGCCATAATAACACCATCCTTTTCTATGATATAAGGGGATGTAACAAATATTTACTCCCTTTTTTAATTAAGGGATGTCGTATTTCACGACACCCCTAATTACTATTCAAGCACTTCACCTCTAACAAGTGCAACACCCTTCATTTCTTCTGTTATGACTTCTCTAACTGCATCCAAAAGATCGTCAGTAGTATTATAATCATGCGTAT
>CAMHMG010000055.1 GCA_946186175.1 uncultured Clostridia bacterium
TTCAATATTGATATTGATTAAATTGTGCAAACAAAAATTAAATTTTTAAACTTGTAAAAAATTTTTTCTTACTCCCCATACATCCGCCTTAACCTCTCTCCGATTTGCTTCATCTTAAAAACAACCTCATCCGGCTCAATGATAATTACCTTCTCCCCCAACGATATTATCCAAGATAAGAATTGATCACTAACAGCAACTTTAACTTTTACTTCAAACCAATCAGAATCGATCTTTTCAAAATCAATGTCTAATCCAAATCTGTCAATTATAATACCGGCAAAATCATTATGAGCTCTTAATTTCACCTGTTTTTCTTCACCATCAAACATGCCAAACAATCTATTGGTATAAGTTGCAAGATTATAATCTTCAAACTGTTCCTGCCCAATTCTCTCTGAATTTGATAATTCAATATTTAACATCTTATCTACTCTGTAATGTCTAATATCTTTAATAATCTCATCAAAACCAACCAAATAATAATTCTCGTTATCCCAAGTTAAAGCCCAAGGACTAACCTTATATATCTGTCCATCATGGCGTAATACCTTCTTCTTATCAACCGACCATTGAAAATAATGGAATCTGATACTAACATTTTGACCAATGGCATTATGAATATCATCTACATTATAATAGATATTTTCATTTGCAGTTTTAGCTCGATCAGAAACATATACTTGTCTATGTAATTTAGTGCCCTCATAAACACTTGTAAGTTTTTCAAGTTTTTCAATTAAATATTTTGATTTCTTTTCAGTAATGAATTTTGATGATTGGACTGAATCAACTAGTAATTTTAATTCAGGCAACTCAAAATCACGGCTACATACATGGTATAAAACCTCTAGCCCCTTTTTTTCCATAGCAATATCCAACCCATATTCTATAAGTGCATGGATATCTGTGTAAAACGTTTTTCTATTAATTGTAAAACCATAAGCAACTAATTCTTTAATAATCATATCACGAGTCATACTGTGCTCGTCATCCGTTCTTTCCAGCAGCAGCTTCATTAGATAAAGAATTCTAAGACGCTGATTACTTACAGTTTCACCAAACACTTTTTCATTTTTTAACATATAACCACCCTACAATACATTTTCAAAATGATAACTATATTTTATCATACTTTTATAGTTATATAAACTATATTTTTACTTATAAAACAAGCGAGACCAATATTTCGGTCTCGCTTTGACAAAACAAATAATAAAGTGAAAACTAATTATCACCATCCACGTACTTCCTCAACTCCCTGCACAGATACTCATATCGAAGTCTCTTCTCTTCCTTTGCAAAATGGACATTTCGCTCCTGTATGGGATTATTCTCATAATCAAGTTTTTCGTCTCCAAACTGTTCACTAGTAAGATCGAAGACTACATCTTCAACAACATTATAGCAGTGATAGTTTCCGCCAGGTCTAAGGATACCGTACACATCCCCACCGAAGATATCCTGAACCAGAAATGCTGTTATGGAGCATTGACCCAATGTAATATTATCAATACTCCACTCGTTCCTTAGTCTCGGTGCACAGGTGTATTCACACCAGATACTTAAAAGTGCATCGTATAACTGTTGTGGTGTTGTAATCCCGGTATAATAAGAATTAACTGATTTTATCTTGGCAGCTCCCTGCCATCCATAAAATTTATAACCCATGTGTAAAAAATCTCCCTATGATATATTTTCTCTTTTGTAATTGCGAAATTATGAAAATGTTAATTATATTCTATATATTTACATAGACCCAAAACAGATTCTTTGCGATCGTCTGCACTTAGTAAACATAAATCTTAGCAATTACTGAAACCTCTCTACAGATCAAATATCGACAACTGGCTGCTCTCCGGAAGTCCTTTTAATATTCCAATCGAAGACAATTTATCTACGGTTGATTTACCTATCTTAGCCCTTATCCTTAAGTCTTCCTTTGATATGAATTTACCTGCCTTAGCTGCCTCTTTGATCTGAGATGCGGCCGCTCCCGCAATACCGGAAATTGAACAGAATGGAGGCATAAGCTTGCCATCGATGATCAGACAATTAATATCATCCGCCCTATAAATATCGATAGGAAGAAATTCAAGACCTCTTGCATACATTTCCTGAACAAGCTGCATATCAGAAAGAGATTCTTCTTCCGACGCAGTACGCTCATGCTTACCCTTAGCCTTTAGCGCTTTCATCTCTTCTTCAAGTTGTTCACGACCCATACACATCGTTTCGTAGTTAAATGCTTTGGCACGTATCGAGAAATAGGCTGCGTAATAAGCCAATGGCTCATTGATTTTAAACCACGCTATACGCCATGCCATCATGACATAGGCAGCGGCATGGGCTTTCGGGAACATGTATTTAATAAGCTTACATGACCATATATACCAGTCGGGAACATTATGCGCCTTCATATCCTCTACCCATCCGTCCCATTTATCACAGGCACCCTTAGCAACCTTACCTTTACGCACATTTTCCATGATTTTAAATGCATCACCGGGTTCAAGTCCCATGTGTATCAGATATACCATAATATCATCACGACAGCATATAGCTCCGGATAGCTCCGTCTTACCTTCGGCAATTAACGTCTGCGCATTATTGAGCCACACATCAGTACCGTGTGAAAGACCGGATATACGCACAAGATCCGAGAAGCTCTTAGGCTTTGTATCAACCAACATCTGTATAACAAATGCAGTACCAAACTCAGGAATACCAAGCGAACCGGTCGGAACACCACCTATATCATCAGGAGTTATTCCCAATACTTCCGGACTATGGAAAAGAGACATAACATTCTTATCATCAAGAGCTATAGTCTTGGCATCCTTCCCGGTAAGATCCTCAAGTCTTCTTATAATGGTTGGATCGTCGTGTCCAAGTATATCAAGCTTAAGTAAGTTGGCATCAATTGAATGATACTCAAAATGAGTCGTTACAATATCCGTCTTCATATCATTGGCCGGATGCTGAATCGCAGTAAATTCATATATCTCGCGATCTCTCGGTACAACAACTATACCTCCCGGATGCTGACCTGTAGTACGCTTGACACCAACGCAGCCCTGTGCAATCCTTGAAAGCTCGCATCTTCTCTTGCTAAGTCCTCTTTCCTCGTAATATTTATACACAAGGCCTTCCGCAGTCTTTTCTGCAATTGTTCCAATTGTTCCGGCACGGAATGCATGTCCCTTACCAAAGAGCTCTTCGGTATAGGCATGAGCATTAGCCTGGTACTCACCGGAGAAATTAAGATCGATATCCGGTTCTTTATCACCGTAAAATCCCAAGAAAGTCTCGAATGGAATATCATGACCTTCTTTCTTCATCATTGTTCCGCATTTCGGACATTCCATATCAGGCATATCACAACCGGAACTTCCTGAATAACTCTTAACAAGTTCTGAATCAAAGTCCGTATAGAAACAATGTGGACATATATAATGAGCCGCAAGCGGATTAACTTCAGTAATTCCCGCCATTGTGGCTACAAATGAAGATCCTACCGAACCACGTGATCCAACCAGATATCCGTGATCATTGGAATCCCACACAAGTTTCTGTGCAATGATATACATGACGGCATATCCGTTACCGATAATTGATGTAAGCTCTTTTTCAAGACGACTCGTAACCTGTTCAGGTAGATCAGGTCCATATATCTCATGCGCCTTGTCATAACATATACGTCTAAGCTCCTCATCTGAATTCTCGATTACCGGAGGACATTTATCCGGACTTACCGGATATATCTTCTCAACCATATTGGCAATCTTAACTGTATTATCTATAACAACTTCTCTCGCCTTATCACTTCCAAGATAGTCAAATTCCGCAAGCATCTCCTCAGTTGTTCTGAAATAAAGAGGTGCCTGATCATCGGCATCCTTGAATCCCTTAGATGCCATGATAACAGCACGATATATTGAATCCTCAGGATCTAAGAAATGAACGTCACAGGTTGCCACGACCGGTTTATTGTAGGTCTCACCAAGCTTGACGATCCTTTTGTTGACTTCCTGAAGGTCCTCATCTGTATTGATATTCTCTAGTTTCTCGTCAGCCTTCATAAATGCATTATTACCGATCGGCTGAATCTCAAGATAGTCATAGAATTTCACCAGCCTGTCTATCTCATCATCATTGGCCCCACCGATCAATGCACGATACAACTCACCTGCCTCGCAGGCAGAACCAAGTATCAGACCTTCACGATATTTGCTTATAAGACTTTTGGGCATTATCGGTCTGTTGTTGAAATATGTAATATGCGATTCAGAAATCAATCTGTTGAGATTAACTCGTCCAATCTCATTCTTTGCCAGAATGATTCCGTGATAACGCCTTGACTTCTTAATACTGTCAGGGGAAGTTTCACCTAATGAGTTAAGCTCATCCAAGTTGTTAATTCCCTTTTCCTTGAGCATTGAAAGAAAACGGATAAATATCTGCGCAGTCGCACCGGCATCATCTACTGCTCTATGATGATGCTCTAATTTAATTCCAAGATGCTTACATATTCTGTCCAGGGTGAATTTACCAAGCTCAGGACATAATACATGGGCAAGCGTCATTGTATCTAATATTGAATAATCTGTGGAAAGCCCCATATCATCTGCAAATTTTTTAATAAATGTTGTATCAAATGCTGCATTGTGTGCAACAACAGAAGAATCACCTATGAATTCAAGAAATTCCGGCAATATCACATCTATTGTAGGTGATGACATTACCATTTCATCAGTGATCGATGTTAGTTCTGTAATCTTATACGGAATAGGTATCTCAGGGTTGATAAACTTGGAGAACTCTCCTACTATCTCTCCGCCTTTGACCTTGACAGCACCTATCTCTATTATCTTACAGAACTTAGGATTAAGACCGGTGGTCTCTATATCGAATACAACATAACTGTCATCAAGCGACTGACCCTTAGAATTGATAATAAAAGCCTTCATGTCATCCACAAAGTAGCCTTCACAGCCGTATATTATCTTAAAGGGATCATTAGTTTTGATACAATGATTAGCCACAGGAAATGCCTGTGCAACACCGTGATCGGTAATAGCAATAGCCGGATGCCCCCAGTCTTTGGCTCTTTTGATTATCGCCTCAACAGGAACAACACTGTCATTGTCGCTATATACCGTATGCATATGCAGTTCTACTCGTTTATCTAATGCATTGTCGACACGCTTAGTTGTATAATCAGCAATTTCTTTGATACCCTCAATCCTGGAAAATTCCAATTCACCGGAATATTTATCAATTGCAACAGTACCTTTGATCTTATAGAATTTCTTACAGGCAAAGTCACTCTTAAACATCTTCCATTCATCTTTTTCCATGAATAGTTTACCTGAAATGGAGTCAGTGAAATCCGTAATTGAAAAGATGATTATAAGAGAACCTCTTTTGGTTTCTTTCTCTTCTATACTAAAGATCTGTCCTTTAACAACAATATCATTCATCGGATTGATAACGTCTTTAAGCAGAAGCTCTTCGCCCTCTACATTTCTGCCGTATATAGTATCAGGATCGTTTATCCTATTACGGTTAAATCCAGATTTCCATGTTTTTTTGGAAATATCCTTGTCAGAATTATTGCTGTTTGTACCAGTATTACCATTCTTTGCAGGAGCATTATTATCCGATTTTCCGGAATTACTCTTTCCTTTATTGTTATCTGACTTAGAATCTGATGTACCGTTAATTTCTCCATTTTCTCTGGCTATGGCATCATTTTTTTCCATTATCCGCCTTATTTCTAATTCCAAAGTATGTTCATTGGCAAGGCGGATCGCCTCTTTCTGCTCCTCAGTATAGTCAAATCCGACATTTATATCAAAACCAAAACGTTCCCTATATATTGTCTCAAGAAAATTCTTGATATATGAGGATCTCTGCTTTGCTAGAAATGTATCATCAAGGGTTAAATGAATTACATTATTATTAACATACCATTCAGCATTCTTGATAAGATTATGTAAAATATTAGATTCATGAGAAAACTCCAACAACAAACTTTCTTTATACATATCAGTGAGCGAATTGACATTATACTGTTCAGATAATTCGTAATGCTCCATTAATACAACACGCATATGATTTTGAAATAAATAAGATGAAAGAGAATCTTCCATCTTATAAATTTTATCTTTAGGTATTAATATTTTACTGTTAATATATATTTTTAATAGCTTCTTCGACTTCGAGAGTACAACATCTCTTACAGAAACATTATTAAAGAGATTACGAAACTCATCAGGACAGTTAAATTCCGGAAATACATCAAAAAAGGCTTTTTCCTGCTGTACCATATATAACCTCCTTTTTAAATCCTATGTACACGATATAAAACCACAATATAATCTTAAATAATGACACTTAATCATATTATTTCCAATTATCTAATTCGTATTTTAATACATCAAGCAGTTCACTCTCAGGAACCTTCTTTATAACCTCACCGTGTTTGATAAGAAGACCTTCACCGTTGCCTCCGGCTATTCCTAAGTCTGCCTCTCTTGCCTCTCCCGGACCATTAACAACGCATCCCATAACAGCAACCTTAATATTTAAATGCTCGTAGTCAGAAACCATATTCTCAACCTTATTGGCAAGGCCGATTAGATCAATTGAAGTACGTCCACATGTCGGACAGGAAACAACCTCTATTCCACCGTTCCTAAGACCAAGTGTTTTAAGAATAAGCTTTGCTGAAACTATCTCGTTAACAGGATCACCGGTAAGTGAAACCCTTATCGTATCACCTATTCCCTGATACAATATAACTCCAAGACCTACAGCAGACTTAATATTACCGCGCATAATAGTTCCCGCCTCAGTAATTCCAACATGGAGAGGATGTGTTGTCTGTGATGCGATAAGCTCATGAGCTTTGATACACATCATTACATCTGATGACTTAATACTTATAACTATATTGTCAAAATCCTCTTCTTCCAACATCTTAACTTTATCAAGAGCACTTTCAACAATTCCTTCAGCAGTCACACCGCCGTATTTTTCAACCAGATTCTTTTCCAAAGAACCGCTGTTGACACCCACACGAATCGGTACCTTATATTTCTTGGCAGTATCGACAACCTTCTTAATATTATCCCTGCCGCCGATATTACCCGGATTGATCCTTATCTTATCTGCCCCGTGCTCCATAGCAGAAATAGCAAGTCTGTAATCAAAATGAATATCTGCTACAATCGGTATATGGATTGCTTCCTTAATCTTGGAAAATGCTTTGCACGCCTCTTCATTATTGGCTGTCGAACGAATAATATCACATCCGGCCTTCTCTAATTGAAGAATCTGTGCAATAGTAGCATCGGCATCTTCTGTTTTTGTATTAGTCATTGATTGTATAAGTATCGGATTGCCTCCACCGATAACCTTATCCCCTATCTTAACAATCTTTGTATTCTCTCTCATACTTTTCTCCATTTCGCAGTATTAAAGTTGCCAGCACTAATAGTAATTATCTTCCACACTAATTCCTCTCGCATATATCAGATAATAGCTCTGATTATCATCTAATTACTAATTTCATAATATCCTGGAACAAAACTATAACCATTAAACCAATCAGTAACAAAAAACCAACAGTATTGATCAATGCTTCCTTTTGAACAGATAATCTTTTCTTAAAAATACCTTCAACCAATAGCATAACAGCTCTTCCACCGTCTAATGCCGGTAATGGCAAAAGATTCATTACACCGAGATTAGCACTGATCAATAAAGAAAAGTTGATCATGTTAAGGATAATATTGATTATAGCAACAGAAGTATCACCATTAGCGCTATCCTTAGCCTCGTTAATAGTATCATTGATCATTGATACGATACAGGACCTGACATGTTCTTAAATCCTAATTTACCTGTTATAAGATATGAAAGACTTAAGTAAACAGTCTTGACCTGATAACGCATTTCAAGAAAACTGTATTTAATAACATTCCATGCATCTTTTCTTTCTCTAACACCGCCGGCAACACCCATAAGATATACACCATTTTCATTTTTTGCAGGTGTAAATGTAAAATCATATGACTTTCCGTCTCTGTCTACAGAAAGAGTGATTTCATCACCTGTCTGATTAAGCTGTGTATATACGAGTATCTCTCTGAAATTATATACTTTATGACCATTATAGGATGTAATAACATCACCTTCCAAAACTCCGGCTTCCTTTGCAGGACTGTTATCTGAAAAACCATTAACCACCGGTCTGTCATATCCACATATTCCAATTAATACAATAGACAAAATAAATGCGAGAATAAAGTTAAAAACCGGCCCTGCTAAGACCACCGATAATCTCTGCCATACAGACTTCTCACTAAATGAATGCTCATCAGCAACTTCCTCATCTTCACCGAGCATCATACAATATCCGCCCATAGGAATAATTCGCAGCGAATACTTTGTCTCTTTCTTCTTAAATGAATACAGTGCCGGACCCATACCGACAGCAAATTCAATTACACCGATTCCATTTTTCTTTGCCAAAAGGAAATGACCTAATTCATGAAAGAATATTATAAAGCCAAACATGATAAGGCCAATGATCACATTAATAAAAGTACTCAAGTAATAACCTCCTAAGAATTAGTCGACCATTTGCTCTTAATTGTCTCATATACCCACTGTTCTGTTTCTAATATCTGAGAAACAGTAGGTGATTCAATATTCTTATGACAAGACATACAATAGTCGATCATTTCATATATTTCCAAAAATCTTATTTCTTTATTCAAAAACCTGGCAACAGCATATTCATTAGCCGCATTTAATACTGTCGGCATACTGCCGCCACACTCTATTGCCTTATATGCATATTTCAAGCCAAGAAATGTATCCATATCAGGTTTTGAAAATGTAATCTCTGAAAGAGTAGAGAAATCAAGTCTGTCACCTTTTAAGAAAACTCTCTTTGGATAATAGAGTGCATACTGTATAGGCAATCTCATATCAGGTGTACCAAGCTGTGCTATAACAGCTCCATCCTTATATTGTACCATTGAATGGATAATACTCTGCGGCTGAACAACAACCTCAATCTGAGATGGGTTAACATCAAAGAGCCACTTAGCCTCGATCACCTCAAGACCCTTGTTGACCATGGTTGCAGAATCAATAGTGATCTTCTTACCCATTGACCAATTAGGATGCTTTAATGCCATCTCAAGTGTCACATCTAAAAGCTCCTCTTTAGTCATTCCCCTAAATGGTCCACCGGATGCTGTAAGTAATATCTTATCTATTACATTACCTTTCTCTCCGTTAAGACATTGGAAAATTGCCGAATGTTCACTGTCAACAGGAAGAATTGAAACTTGCATTTTCCTTGCAAGCGGTATGATAATATGACCGGCTGTTACAAGAGTTTCTTTGTTAGCAAGCCCAATATCCTTACCGGCTTTGATAGCTGCTATTGTAGGATTGATTCCAATCATACCGACAACTGCAGTGATCAATATATCCGATTCAGAAATAGTTGATACCTCAATCAAGCCCTCCATCCCTGAAACAATCTTACACTGTGGTGAAACATCCGATACTGCTTCTTTTAATCGAAGAGCTTTTTCCTCATCAAAAACAGCACAAAGTTTTGGATGAAATTCTCTAATCTGCTCTTCAAGCATAGTTATATTGCTGCCTGCAGAAATCGCAACAAGAGAAAAATCATCAGGATTAGCTCGCAATACGTCTAATGTCTGTGTTCCTATCGAGCCTGTTGAACCTAATATAGCTACATTTTTCATAATATAAGTATCTCCATTAATAATATATGATATAAATATTATAAGTCACATTTTAAATATCATAGTCTCTAAAGTAATCAATACACCAATATCATTAAAATGATCATTGAATATAAGAAATAATATTAACAAGCCAATATATAATAGGTGCAATATATATTACACTGTCAAATCTGTCAATTACTCCGCCATGTCCCGGAATTAAATGACTGTAATCTTTGACATCATGATTTCTTTTGATAGCAGAAGCACAAAGATCTCCAACTACAGAAGTCATGGCAGCAACACATGCAACTACGCCTCCCCATAACGGTGATGTAAATGGAAGCATCTGGGGAAATGCCATTGCATATAACATTCCAATTACAAAAGCCCCGAGAACTCCACCGATAAATCCCTCGACGCTCTTATTAGGACTTACCTTTGGAGACATTTTATGTTTGCCAAGTGCTCTTCCTGTCAAATAAGCAAAGATGTCATTACCCCAGCTTGCAATTAACAGATAAAATGCAAGGTAAAGGCCGCAATCCATCCTTCTTATCATAACGACAAAAGACATCATTATTGCTACATAAATGAATGAGAATAACACTTTGGCAATATCAATATCTAAATATTTAGGGAAGGTAAATACATAAATTGCAAGTAATAACATCAGTAACACTATTAAAAGCGGAAGTATAAAATTATCCAGTTCAAAGAATATCAATAAATATAATATAACGGTAAATACATAATCAACATATGCCAATATCGATTTTTCCATTGAATGTACTCTTAGATATTCCCATAATCCAATTATTGAAATGATCATAAATATACATGTAGTTACAATTCCACCCGACAATAATGCAATAATGGTGATTAATGAAACAAAAAAACCACCTATAATTCTTTCTTTCATAAATAAATATACCGCACCGTATGGTGTTCCTTCCAAATTGTTATAATAATCAGATTCATCTGATATGATCAATAGCTCTACGAGCTTGATTCGTGAATTATCTCAGTAAACTATGTCATACACCACCAAAGCGGCGTTCTCTTCCGTTATAGTATCTTATTGCAGTAAGCAGATCTTCCTTTGAAAAATCAGGCCATAAAACATCTGTAAAATAAAACTCCGTATAGGCAAGCTGCCATGGAAGAAAATTAGATAATCTTTCTTCACCACTTGTTCTGATAAGCAGATCAGGATCCGGAAGTCCGGCTGTATCGAGCCTTTCGCTGATCATATCCTCTGTTATATCAGATGGTGAAAGCAAACCATTCTTCGCATCCTCAGCAATTCTACAAACAGCTCGTCTAATCTCATCCCTGCCGCCGTAGTTAATAGCTATAGTAAACTTAAGGCCTGTTGCATCTTTAGTTACTTCTTCCAGCTCATTAATCTTATCTACAAGCTTCTTATCAAGACCGGATTTATCCCCTATAACCCGTACTCTCATGTTATTCTTAGTTGATCTTTCAATACAATCTATAAGATATTTTGCAAGAAGCTTCATTAATGCGTCAACTTCATCCTTTGAGCGTTTCCAGTTCTCGGTGGAAAATGCATATACAGTAATATACTCTATACCCATATTATATCCGTCTTCAATAATCTGCTCGACTGTCTTAGAACCTTGAACGTGGCCAAAATTACGCGGCATATTTCTCTTCTTAGCCCATCTTCCGTTGCCATCAAGAATTATTGCAACATGTTTAGGAACATTAAGTTTCTCATCCTTTATTGCCTTTAATATTGTCTCCACTTCGTCCTCCATTAAACTGTAAGAATTTCTTTGGACTTACTCTCTATAACTTTATCGATCTTATCAACATATTTGTCTGTAAGCTTCTGTACCTTTTCTACATTCTCTTTCTCTTCATCCTCAGAAATCTCACTAGCCTTAAGCTTCTTCTTTAAATGATCGTTGGCATCACGTCTGACATTACGGATTGCAACCTTAGCATTCTCTCCTTTTTTCTTAATGTCTTTAACGAGCTCTTTACGACGTTCCTCTGTGAGCTCTGGAAAATTAAGTATGATCGATTTGCCATCATTATTAGGTGTTATTCCTATATCCGAACAAAGAATAGCTTTCTCTATCTCCTTAAGTAAAGATGTCTCCCACGGTGTTATAAGAATTGTTCTTGCTTCCGGAACACTTACATTACCAACCTGTTGTAACGGAGTTGGCACGCCATAATACTCAACCTTGATCTTGTTAAGAATATTAGGATTAGCTCTACCAGCACGGATATTGGCAAATTCGTTCTCCAAGCTCTCAACTGACTTCTGCATTTTCTCTTCAAATTCCTGTAACATTATTGTTCCCTCCTAAAACATTATTAAAATTTATTATATAATATTCATATTTTAAGCTTCTATATAAGTACCGTTTGACTTACCTGTCATTGCATTAAGGATTCCATCCTCTTCATTAAGACCAAAAAGCATCATTGGCATATGATTCTCCATTGCAAGAACTGCTGATGCAAGATCGATAACACCCAATTGTTTGTCTACTATTTCTTTCATCTGCATCTTATCGTATTTCACTGCGTTAGGATTAAGCTTAGGATCTGAGTCATACACACCATCTATTGCCTTGCCGGCCAATATAACATCTGCTTCAATCTCAATAGCCATCAATACCGTTGCCATGTCTGTTGAAAAATAAGGATGTCCGGTTCCACCTGCGAAAAATACAACCTCAGAATTCTCAAGTGCAGAAATAGCTGCATCTTTAGAAAAAAGTTCTGTGACATTACCACATATAAAAGGAGCCATTATTCTTGTATTGATTCCAACACTTCTGAACATCTCAGAAGCATATATACAATTCATAACAGTAGCTAACATTCCTATCTGATCAGCTTTAACTCTGTCCATGTTTTCAGAGGTTCTTCCACGCCAGAAATTACCTCCTCCGATTACGACTGCAACCTGCTTGCCAAGATCAACTGCTTTCTTAACCTGCCTTGCAGCTTCTAAAACAGTGGATTCATCAAATCCCTGATGCTTGTCACCGGCTAACGCCTCACCACTTAATTTCAATAAAATACGATCTGTCTTCAATTATAAATCCTCCTTAGGCAAAAAAGCTTTTGACATCTATATCAGAATAACTTTGTGAACAGAAACCTTCAATAACCGCACCATTATTGATCTGAACTGAACGTGATTTGATATTACCCATAATTACTGCTGTAGAATCAACAATAACCGGACCCTTAACATCAATCTCACCATTGACAGCACCGGCGATAACAGCAGACTCGCCTTCAATACCTCCGATTATCATTGAGCCAACGCCAACCTTAACACTACCATATGACTTAACATCTCCTTCAATTCTGGCACCGTTAGCATAAAGTTCTCCTGCAGTGATATTACCTTTGACAATACCGCCTACAACAACCTTGCCCTGGCAGGTAACGTTACCATCAACACTTCCGATAATATCAATCGAACCATCAGTATCTATATCACCCTTAATATTGGTACCCTTAGTAATATAAGTTGTCTCAGTATCTGCTGCATTAACATTAAATGACTTCTCTGACGTTGCCTTTGACACATTCTTAGATGACTTATCATTTTTTTCTTCAGTTGAATTGATTGATATTACATCTTTGTCTTCCACCGAATCTTCCTCCTTAAGCTCAACAACATTATCACTTAAAACTGAAACTTCTTCATCATTTGTTAACTGTTTATCATTAACATCTTCTGTGATACCATCATTTGATTCATTATCTGATACAGAAATGTCCTCATTAATCGTTACATCATTGATATCTTTAACAGCAGAAATATCATCCTGCTCTGAATCATTAGCATCATTATTAACTATATCAGATTCAGTAGTTTCCTGATCCTTGAAAAGATTCTCTGTAGTAGAATTACTATCATCCTGATCTGTAATAGTATTAGTATCATCTTGTTCTGTATTATTATTCTCTGTGTCAGCATTGTCCATTTCATCACTAAATGATTCCTCAGCTAACAGAGCATCAAGATCACTTTCAGAAGATTCACTATCAGATAATTCAGAGTTATTATCTTTGACATCTTCTAATGCCTTATCATTATTCTCATCAGCAATAATATCATTAAGCAGGTCTGCATTTAGCTCATCATTGACGATCTCTTCTCTGTCTTCAACAGCTTCCTGTTCCTCAATAGAAGCTCCGTCATACGCTCCATCAGTTATATTCTGGGACTGTTTCTCTGACAGCTGATTGAGAAGATCATCAACAGACATATCCATAGTATTAACTTCCATATCGTCATCTAATAGTAACTCCGGTGACTTATCATTACCATATAATTCACCATCTATAAGATCATCAATATGATCTAACATATCTTCCGGAGCTATATCATCCAGGTCAGGAATATCTACATCTTCAAGTACTTTATCATCCAATCCAAGATCTGCGTTAAGATTCTTAGACAATGGGTTCATACTTTTCTTTTTAGTCTTTGGTGTCTCATTCTCTAATACTTCATTACCATCAGGCATCAACTCATTCATAGCCTGACTAATGTCTGATTTGAAATCTTTAAAAAAACTCATATTTGCCTCCATATTACAAACTGCATAACATTAGCAGATAATGTTCCATCAATATCCGCACTATTTAATAGTATAACATATTATAATAGAAATTAAAACAAAAAAATCGAGCAGATTCCCTGCCCGATCCATTATTGTTATACATTGAAAACTTGCGAAATTGATTAAGCTTCGATGATTTCTTTCTTGTTATAGCTTCCGCACTTCTTACATACTC
>CAMHMG010000056.1 GCA_946186175.1 uncultured Clostridia bacterium
AGAATTTCAGGGTTGTTTCGTTGTTTAATCATCATTCATTTTTTATGGTTCATGTTGCAACATTCATATATCGTTGCAAATAATAAGTTCTCAAACATTATACATTTAAGAACCAGCGGAGAGGGTGGGATTCGAACCCACGTGCCCTTGCGGACAAACGGTTTTCAAGACCGCCTCGTTATGACCTCTTCGATACCTCTCCAAACATCTGACTCATAATTCCTTTCGTCAGCGACAATGAGTATATTAACACGTAGTTGTTTCGATGTCAACAACTTTTTTTATTTTTATTCAAAAAAATTTTTGCGACATCAATATCCTCAGGTGTTGTTATTTTAATATTCTTATAATTACCGTATATTAGCTTGGATTTCAGTCCTCTATATTTCTCGACAATCATAGTGTCATCCGTAACATTGTGGTTATTATCTCTTTGCATTTCTTTATATGCATTTACCAAATCTGCATAATTAAATGCCTGTGGAGTCTGCACCTGCCACAGTGTACTTCTGTCGGGTGTATCTACACCAAAACAATCCGCATCGACAACTTTAATAGTATCCTTTGCCGGTACACCTACAGTACATGCTCCATTTACTATCACTTCCTTCATCAGCCTTATGATCATATCATGATCAATACACGGACGGGCACCATCATGAATTATTACATATTCAGATCCATTTACTCTGTCAAGTCCATTTCTTACTGACCAATATCTCTCACTTCCACCTTCAATGACGTCCTTGACTTTGTCGAATCCATATTTTTCAACAATAGATTTCCGGCAATAATCAATATCTTCTTTTCTGGTTACAAGAATAATATCATCAACTTCGCTTTTCTGAAATTCATTCAGTGAATAATAGATGACTTCCTTTCCACCAAGGTCCATATACTGTTTCGGCACATCAGAATTCATCCTGCTGCCACTTCCCGCAGCAAGCACTATCGCTGTAAAATGTTTATTATTAAACATAGCCAATCACCTTTCACCAATCTTCAAATTAGGTACTGCATTAAGATCTAAGTCATGGCGAACGCCTTTTAGATAGTTATAATAGCCCGCCGCACCAATCATTGCAGCATTGTCAGTACAGTATATCGGAGATGGGTGATAAAATTCCATCCCTTCTTTTTTGCAGGCTTCCTCAATATTCTCTCTCAAAGACGAATTCGACGCAACTCCCCCTGCAATTGCAAGCTTAGTAAGACCGGATTCTTTGACAGCCCTGATAGCATGCTGAGTCAGTACATCAATAACAGCATACTGAAATGAAGCCGCAACATCTGCACGGTTAATTTCAATATTTTTCATTTCACATTGATTTAAATAGTTAAGAACAGCTGATTTCAACCCGCTGAAACTGAAATCAAACTCGTTCCCATCAACCTTAGCTCTCGGAAAATCTATCGCGAGCTTATTACCTTCTTTTGACAATTTATCAATCTTAGGGCCTCCAGGATAACCAAGACCTATAGCTCTGGCAACCTTGTCAAAAGCTTCTCCGGCGGCATCATCTCTTGTCCTTCCTAATATTTCAAAAGAATCATAATCCAACACCTTGACAAGATGGGTGTGTCCTCCGGATACAACTAAGCACATGAACGGAGGTTCCAGATCTTTATTTTCAATATAATTAGCTGCAATATGCCCCTCAATATGGTGCACTCCGACAAGTGGTTTTCCGGTTGCATAAGCTATAGCCTTGGCCTCCGCCACACCAACTAATAGTGCACCAACAAGACCCGGACCATATGTTACAGCAATAGCATCTATATCAGCCAGATTCTTCCCCGCACTTTTTAAAGCCTCCTCAATAACACAATTTATTTTTTCTATATGCTTTCTGGAAGCTATTTCAGGAACAACACCGCCATATAGCTTATGCAGTTCAATTTGTGAATAAATGATATTTGAACATTCTTCCCTTCCGTTTTTCATAACCGCAACAGCGGTTTCATCACAGGAAGATTCTATTGCTAATATATATATGTCTTTTTCCATTATAATTATCCTCTACTCTGTCTCTTCATCAGCTGCCTTAGTATCCGCTTTCCATCCAAGTATTTTCCATCTTCCCATACTGTCTTTCCTAAGCAGATATTCCTGACTGCCTTTCATTGTAGCATTATCAACTCGTATGATGATACCTACTCTGATCTTCGCATAATCCACATCATCTTCTTTATTATATTTTATCTGACTGGCTTCCGGCAACGTATAGCTCACAAACTTTTGCTTATTATCCTTATAGTATTGTATATCTTCTTCCAACGACTTCAACTGCGTTTCTTCTGTATTATATGAAAGCAATTCATCATCAAACAGCTCTCTGATCTTTTTGTTTGCGTCTATAAGCTCATCCTTAGAAAACTCATTATTATACGCAAGCTTCATATATCGGCAATGAAGCTTCACTGTCTCGCGCACCGTTTTGGGATAGTTATCCTGAAAATCATAATTAAGCAGCTTTTCAATCTCCGGAGTGTTCTTAACTGCCTGACGTCCGGACATACGATTACTCATTGTAATATAAAATCCAATAACACCTATAACAACAATAACCGCCGCAATAGTAAAACCCTTTGTTCCTGATTCCTTTTTCATAAGTCATCCTCCTCAAAAACCAAAGTAGTTGTTCTACGATCTTTTGGAATAACAGAAGAAGGAAAAATCTTCCTGACTTCATCCTTGTAATCCTGTGGACGTACAAGTGAAGGAGAATAATGTGTCAGCCATAATTCACCAACCTCTGCATCCTTTGCCAAACGTGCTGCCTCGTAAAATGTCATATGCTTATTCTCTTTAGCCTTTGCAAGTTTCTCCGGTTCTCCATACATACCCTCACATATAAACAGATCCGATTGAAATGCATTTTTCGTAATACCCTCTGTAGGTCTTGTATCCGTGCAGTAGGTTAATTTAATCCCTTTTCTTGACGGTCCTAAAACCATATCGGGTGTATATACTATTTCACCATCTTCTATAACCTCGCCCTTTTGAAGTCTTCCCCAGTATTGTAAAGGAATCTGTTGCTTCTTCGCTCTATTAGGATCAAATTTTCCTGCTCGGTCGATCTCAAAACTGTAACCATAACAAGTCACATTATGGTTCACTCTGAATGCATTTATTCTTAACCCATTAAATGTATACGATTCTTCAGCATTTTCAAGTTCGATAAAATTAATATCAAACGGAAGCTCGGGAGCTATAACTCTTAACGAACTCACAACCTTTTCAAGTCGTTTCGGTCCTATCATCGTTATAGGCTCTGTCCTTTCTGCATTTCCCAATGTAAGAAGCAAACCGGGAAGTCCGCTTATATGATCAGCATGAAAGTGCGTGAAACATATAACATCTACCGGCTTAACGCTCCAACCCTGCTGCTTAATAGACACCTGTGTTCCTTCACCGCAATCAACTAACACGTTCATTCCGTTGTATCTTAACATCAGTGACGTAAGTGCTCTGTATGGCAGCGGCATCATGCCGCCTGTCCCCAAAAGACAAACATCTAACATTATCTATCCTCTTTCTGTGATTATTCTTGCTCAAAAACTTTTTCCATAATAATAGCATCATCGGGCGGATTATCATAATAATTCTTTCTTTGCCCAATCACAACAAAACTATTGTTAATATAGAAATTATATGCCACATCATTATGCTGCCTTACTTCTAACAGCATTCTGTATGCTCCGGAATTCTTAGCATCTGATACAAGCTCTTTAAGAATGGCATCAGCTATGCCGTGTTGTCTATAGTCCTTTGCTACAGCAATATTTAGAAGCTCCGCTTCATCTGCAACGATCATTATTCCTCCAAAACCAATAACCCTATCGCAAACATGATCAATCGCAACATAATAAATGTTATTATCATATTTTAACACATCTCTTATACCCTCAAGCGACCAGTGTTCAGGCAGACTCTCCTTTGCAACTACATATACTTGCTCACAGTGGTCATATTGTAGGGGTATGATTAAAAACTCATCAAGATTATTCATTTTCCCAACTATCCATATCCAATACTACGAGAAACCCTTCGTGCATCTCATAGCTACTAATGCGCTTCCTTTTCAGCACGTTCTCTCTCCGCCTGAGACATTCTAAGATACTCAGGAACAAAATCGTCAGCCGAACCATACAGTCCATTTTCCCAATAATCAAATGCTCTGACTGCAAGTGCAGATGCTCTCTGCTTATTCATATGAGCGGGGGCAAAGGAATATTTTACCTGAATCTTCTCTCTTATAACCGATTCGTATACCGGAACACCATCACCTAAGAATACAACCTCCTCACCAAGCAGATTAAGAGAATCAATAAGTTCATCCACCGCTATCGGAATCTGATCCTTAACCACATCAAGCTTGTGGTCATGGAAACGGTATAGTCCCGTGTAAACTTGATTTCTTCTGGCATCCATAATAGGACAGATAAGAGCACTGCTGTCATACATATTCATAGCCAAACCCTCAACAGTCGGAACTCCTATGACCGGTTTATTAAGCGCAAAACCCAAGCCTTTTACCGTTGCTGCACCAATTCGAAGACCTGTAAATGATCCCGGACCCTTAGCCACAGCTATGGCATCTATGGAATTAAGATCAGTCTCAGTCATCTTCACTATCTCATCAAGCATCGGAAGTAATGTCTGAGAATGCGTCTTCTTATAATTAACTGTATATTCTGCTATCAGATTGGTATCCTCCACTATAGCTACGGATGCAACCAATCCAGAACTATCTACTGCAAGAATCTTCATTATGTGTATCCTCCAAATATATCAGATCAAATAGTTAAATGTGAAACTCAATTTTTGTAGCATTCCTTATGCAAATATATTATCGTACCTGCTCAACTGTAATCTTACGATAATCAAATCCTTTTTCCAGTTCTTTCTCAATAGTAACTCTCGTATAACTATCCGGCAATATCTCCGATATCAAATCCGCCCACTCAATAAGTGAAACGCCATCTCCATATATCATTTCAGTAAAACCTACTTCTTCCATTTCTTCAGGATCCTCTATCCTGTACACATCGAAATGGTAAAGTGTAAGTCTTCTGTCATCTGTCCCTTCGTACTCCTGTACAATTGTAAATGTCGGACTGTTCACATATTCTTCTATTCCTAGCCCTTTGGCAAACCCTTGTGAGAATAAAGTTTTTCCCACACCAAGATCTCCAATCAAACAGACCACATCTCCGGCCTTCGCCTCTTGTCCTAACCTGTTTGCCAATTCAAATGTATCATCAGGGCTGTAACTATCATACTTCATCTGTATCTCCTATTATTATATTTAAATTTCATACCAGCCTGTGGTATCTATTGCATAATTTCTAAAAAATAACATGGTATTTCCCAAAACATTATTTTCTGCGTTTCTTCATACCACCAAGCAGCTTAACCCTCGTACCTTTAGAATACTCTGCCATTGCAGTTCCCAATTCCTCCTCACGCCCTTCCAGGCTGCTCTTTGGAAAAATAAATGAATTGATACGATTACTATATACAAGAAACTGTGACTTAGTCTCTACAATCTTTACGAGCTGTTTCCACTCAATAGTCTGGCTTTCTTCATCCTGAGAAACTGTAACGCCCTCTTCGTTTATCATATAATCAAGCGGTTTCTTGTATGCCTTTGATAGCTTCATCTGACTCTTTGAACGAACCAGCATTCTAAGCGGTTCAAAGATCAAAAACCACGCCGCCACAATTGTCATTATTGTTTTGCCCTGATCAGATAATTCATCAAATGAAACAATAAGATTTGCCAGGGCCATAACTGACAAGACCAGACCGAATATTCCCGCAAAACTGTGGTATGTGTGATACATTGTAAACTTATATATTTCTTTCCATGTCATCTGCACGGAAAATACAATCGGCTTGCGTTCCATAATTTTCCCTTTCCTGCTTACACATCAGTACGTCATATGGACTATTTAAGTCAAAACACTTTGATATAATTATTCAAAATCCATTAAAGTCTTATTCTCGCAATCAACCAAAAACATGTTAATTTGCAGCAGACGATGCAGCGGCTGTTTCACTTGCATCCATAACACAATCAATTGCCAGCACAACAGCTAAAGCCATTACTTCATCTGCCGCATCTGCTATGTCAAGTTCAAAGGTGTCGCCCCACGCGAGCCATACCTTGTGGATTCTCACAATCTCCCTGCCATTTTCCGTAATCTGATAGTCGTGACCCAATATATCTCCTTGAACTTCCCAGTCCAATCCTTCAATTCTATACTTAGGTTTTAGGATAGTAAACTCCTTCACAATCTCTGCCACCTGTGTACCATTTACAAAAACAAAGAAACGCGGAAGTAACGTCAGAACCTTCTGTTGAACGAAAGCAACCTCCTGCTCATTATTATCATACACATGAAGCTTCTTTCCAATTGAGATCAGCTCACCCTCTACGCTATATCTATCAGTTTCATTCTCATCTTTGATTGTAAATCTATCTCTCCACGAGAAAACCTTCTGTTTCATGTATAATCTTGACATAGAAATATCTCCTTCAGGCATTTTAAAAATCTAATGCATTTCATTCTACATATAATATACTTCAATTATGAAATAATCCACTCACTACTAATATCTTCTCTTTCTACTCTATGCCCATAATCCAAATCAGCTAATTTCTCTATACTATTGTCTAACTCATATGCAGAATACAAAGAAATGATCTTAGCATCACCATCGCTATGATTATATCCACATAGAAATTGCCAATATCCATCTTCGTCATGTGATGCCAACAAAATAGGGCGTTCTCTCTTCAGAACATGACTGCATACAAAAACAGCTGTGTTAGGCTGATCTGAAAACGAAAACATATCTACCTCCATAATATATCAAATTATTTTTAATCCAAAGTATAAATACAATCTTCGCATAACCATCACAATATCATGGAAAGCTGAATTCTCTTCCTCTTAAGATCTACTGAGAGCACCTTGACCTCAACAATGTCCCCAACGCTCACAACCTCTAGCGGATGCTTAATAAACTTCTTGTTAGTGAGCTGTGAAATATGAACAAGTCCATCCTGATGAACTCCAATATCCACAAATGCACCGAAGTCTATAACATTGCGGACTGTGCCCTTAAGCACCATACCCTCCTGAAGATCTTCCATTTCCATTACATCAGTACGAAGAATAGGCGCCGGCATATCCTCACGCGGATCTCTTGCAGGCTTCTCCAATTCCTTGATTATATCATCCAAAGTAAGCTCACCGATGCCAAGCTCAGAAGCCAATTTGGCTCTGTCTTTTGCAAGCAGAGATAATCCGATAAGCCCCTGACTTGTAATATCATCTAGCGAATAACCAAGCTTCTTCAAAAGGTTGGTTGCAGCCTCATAGCTTTCCGGATGAACACTGGTAAAATCAAGCGGATTATCTCCATCCATAATTCTCATGAATCCGGCACACTGTTCAAACGCCTTAGGTCCAAGCTTCGCAACCTTAAGTAACTGCTTACGGTTGGTGAACTTACCGTTCTCCTCACGATAAGCAACTATATTCTTAGCAATAGTTTTAGACACACCGGATACATATTCCAAAAGCGATGCAGATGCAGTATTAAGATCAACGCCTACCTTGTTAACACAGTCTTCAACAACACCTGTTAAAGCCTCGCCAAGCTTCTTCTGGTTCATATCGTGCTGGTACTGTCCTACACCGATAGACTTGGGATCTATCTTAACAAGTTCAGCCAAAGGATCCTGAAGTCGCCTTGCAATCGAAGCTGCGCTCCTTTGCCCAACATCAAAATTAGGGAACTCCTCTGTAGCCAGCTTACTTGCCGAATATACAGAAGCTCCTGCCTCATTAACAATTATATATTGAACCTTCTCCGGTATCTCCTTTAACAATTCAACGATAACCTGCTCAGATTCTCTCGAAGCGGTACCGTTTCCGACAGAGATCAAAGTAATGCCATACTTCTTGATCAGATTATGTACTATCTTCTTAGACTCAGCAATCTTCTTCTGCGGTTCTGTAGGATAAATGACAACAGTGTCAAGCACCTTACCTGTAGCATCAACGACTGCCAACTTACAACCGGTACGGAATGCCGGATCCCAGCCAAGAACAACATGCCCTGTAATAGGCGGCTGCATCAATAACTGTTTCAGATTCTTACCAAATACTGTGATCGCACCGTCTTCCGCCTTCTCTGTGAGGTCGCTTCTTATTTCTCTCTCTATTGCACCTGCGATCAAACGTTTGTAGCTATCCTCAATCACGCGCTTAAGCAACGGCGTAGTATACTGATTATCCTTAACGATAACCTTCTTCTCAAGATAGTTAAGAATCCTCTCCTCAGGAGCCTCAATCTTAACCGTGATAAATTTCTCTTTCTCTCCACGATTAATAGCAAGAACACGGTATCCCGCCGCCTTGCTGATCGGCTCTTCAAAATCATAATACATCTCATAAACAGATGAAGCTTCTGCATCCTTTGCAGTGGAAATGATCTTACCTTCCTTAACAGTTATATCTCTGATATATGTACGATACTCTGCTTCATCTGCAATATTCTCAGCAATTATATCAAGTGCACCGCTTACTGCATCTTCAACCGTCGGGACTTCTTTTCCTTCCTCATCAGAAAGATAAGCCTTTGCCTCTTCCTCAATCGGAGTATTTGTCATTTGAAGATAAATGATATTGGCAAGACCCTCAAGTCCTTTCTCCTTGGCAACCGTTGCACGGGTACGACGTTTCTGCTTGTATGGGCGATACAAATCTTCTACCGCCACCAAAGTCATGGCATCTCTTATCTGCTTTTCCAACTCAGGAGTAAGCTTCTCCTGCTCCGCAATAGAAGCAATGACGGTTTCCTTACGTTCCTCAAGATTTCTAAGATAATTAAGTCTCTCATAGAGATCACGCAACACTTCATCATTAAGTGAACCCGTAACTTCCTTTCTGTATCGTGCAATAAACGGTATAGTAGAACCCTCATCTATCAGCTTCACCGTCGCCTCAACCTGACCCACCTTAATCCCAAGTTCCTGCGCAATCACTTTGTTAATGTCCATCTGTTAATAACCTCTGTCTTTCTATCTAAATAATAATATAATATTTATCACACAGGCAGTTCATCTTTAAATACTGCCCATATGTAATAATTATTGGTGTAATATCTGTTTCCAAAGATAAAGCATCAACTTATCACAAATTGATCTCAATCTTTCGATTCTCACTATTAAATTCGCGATACTTGACCCCGGCCATATCAAACATCATTTTAGATGCAATGGTAGATTCAGTATCGGAATATTTGTCCGACAGATATACAATCTCTTTAATGCCGCTTTGAATTATAGCCTTAGCGCACTCATTACATGGAAATAATGTAGAATAACAGGTTGCACCCTGCAAAGATCCTCCACCGTAATTAAGAATCGCATTAAGCTCAGCATGACACACAAAAAAATACTTGTTTTCTAATGGTTTGCCAACTCTTCCCCACGGCATTTCATCATCATTACAGCCCGATGGCATTCCATTGTATCCTACTGACATTATCTTATTATTGGAATCAACGATACAGGCACCAACCTGTGTATTCGGATCTTTGCTTCGCTCTGCAGAAAGCAGCGCTATCCCCATAAAATACTGATCCCACGAAAGATAATCCTCTCTCTTTTTTCCAAGTGATTCCATATATCGTACCTCCCATACATATTTACTTTGAAAGTCCAAGATAACTGAGACCTTAGCGTACCTTGATGCGCTTAGTTCGAAGTTATGCAGAGCCGGCCAAGCCACAAGGCGATGGCTGATTGGGTAACTTTCTGTATACAGCGGCACTAAGCGATACCTGAGACCTTGTCGAGTCTGCGAGCCTAGTTCGAAGTATACACAGTAATCCAAGCCCAAAAGGCGACAGATAAGCTTAGCATAGTCGTATCCTTTGTATTATCTATAATACACATAGAAAATCAATTTATATAATAACACACAATAAGATTAAGCGCAAACAAAAGCTATATACTGCCAATCACAAAAAAACACAGCAACGACTGATCATAAATGTAGCCATTGCTGTGCACTAACTATTCTACTTATTAATTGTATCAATCCTCAAGATTGAACTTGTCATGAATTGCATTCATTGCTCTCTCAGCATACTTCTCATCGATAAGAACCGATACACGAATCTCTGAAGTAGAGATCATTCTAATATTAATTCCTTCATCATAAAGTGCTTCAAACATCTTAGCAGCAACACCAGCATTACTCATCATACCGGCGCCAACAATTGAAACCTTAGCAACATTCTTTGCAACATCAATCTTCTCATATTCATGAAAATGTCTTTCTACTATCTCAACTGCTTCATCTGCATTATCAACAGCAACAGTAAATGAAATATCCTTAGTTGCATCACGTCCAACTGACTGAAGAATCATATCTACATTAATGTTGTGACGAGCAAGATGATTAAACAATCTAAATGCCACACCCGGCTCATCCTTAAGTCCTATCAAAGCAATTCTCGCTGCATCTTTATCACATGCCACACCGCTAACAAGCATTTTCTCCATTTTTGTGCCCTCCTTAACAATTGTACCTTCTGAAGTATTCAAACTGGAACGAACTACCAACTGTACGCCATATTTCTTTGCAAGCTCTACTGAACGATTATGAAGAACTCCTGCACCGAGTGTAGCAAGCTCTAACATCTCGTCATATGTAATCTGATCAAGCTTTCTAGCCTTATCAACAATTCTCGGATCTGCAGTGAAAACACCATCTACATCCGTATAAATCTCACAGGCATCTGCATTTAATGCTGCAGCAAGTGCAACAGCCGTTGTATCAGAACCACCGCGTCCAAGTGTAGTATAATCATCAAACTTATTGATCCCCTGGAATCCGGTGATAATGACAATCTTTCTCTGTTCTAATTCGTTGCGTATTCTGTCTGTATCTATCCTCTTAATACGGGCATTTCCATAAACTGAAGTCGTGTGCATTGCAACCTGAAATGCATTTAATGAAATAGCCGGAACACCCAGATTATTCATTACCATACCCATAAGAGCTACCGACATCTGCTCACCAATCGTGTATAACATATCCATCTCACGCTTTGGCGGATTAGGATTCATCTCATGTGCCATGTCAATCAACTCGTCTGTGTACTTGCCCATTGCTGATAACACAACTACCACATCATTGCCTTTTTTGTAGTCCTCGATACATCTGTTAGCCACATTATACATTCTTTCTTTATTGGCCACCGATGTTCCGCCGAACTTCTTAACTATCAACATTTGAATCGTTTCCTCCTCATGTTTCTATCTTTAAACCATTGCATACTTTACTACATTTCTCTCTAGCGGTCAATCTTTTTCTGTAACTTATGACATAACTAGAAGTCCACTCTGATAATACTATACACATCCTCGAATTTTGAAAGTAACTCGGTAAGCTCCACTTCCTTAATCTCATTAGTAATAAATGCGACTTCCCCTGTCACACCTTCTGCTCTGACATATAATACTTCACCTAATTTTTCAAAAAGCGTAGTCATCTCTTCATCATCAAGTCCTTTGTCCTTCATACGAACAAAGAATTTTCCCTTACACTCCGAAAACTTTCCAAGTTCGTACTTTGTTTCTTCCCACTCAACCGGAATATTCTTTCCAAGATTTTTCGCAGCTTCAACAATATCAGACACAACTGCACTTGCTGTAGGTCTCTTTCCTGCACCCTGACCATAGAACATGACATCATCCACCATATTTCCGTGAACTAGTATTCCATTAAATACACCTTTCACGCTGTATAATGGATTCTTACTCTTGACAAGAAACGGTGCAACCATTGAATAGAATTTTCCATCTATCTTTCTGCTGATTCCAAGCAGCTTGATCGAAGCCTTCATAGCCTTAGCGTATTTGAAATCAGTCTCTGTAATCTTAGATATACCTTCTGTATGGATATCCTCAAAATCAACCTGTTTACCTGTAACCAATGATGTTAATATCGCAATCTTACGGCAGGCATCATATCCTTCAACATCAGCCTCCGGATTACGCTCTGCATATCCTTTGTCCTGAGCATCCTTTAGCACTTCCTCAAAGGCAGCGCCTTTTTCACTCATCTGAGTAAGGATATAATTAGTGGTACCATTTAAAATGCCGGAAATCTCTGTTATCTCGTCTGCTGTAAGACAATCGTTAAGAGGTCTGATAATAGGGATTCCTCCTCCTACAGCTGCCTCAAAGAAGTAATTAGCGTTATTCTTCTTTGCAATTGCAAGAAGTTCAGCTCCATGCTTAGCAACTAGTTCTTTATTAGAGGTACAGACACTTTTACCGGCAAGAAGTGCATTCTTGGTAAATGTATAAGCAGGCTCTTCGCCTCCCATTGCCTCTGCGATTATCTTAACATCCTTATCCTTTAAAATAACGTCGTAATCATGTACAAGCATCTCCTGAACCGGATCACCCTCAAACTCACGAAGATCAAGAACATATTTAACCTTGAGTTCCTCACCAACATTACGCTTTATTATCTCTTTATTGGTGTTAAGCACCTCAACAACTCCGGAACCAACCGTTCCGTATCCTAAAACTGCAACATTTACCATCGTTTACTCCTTCCCTTTGCTCTTCGCTAGTTCTTCTTTTGCCAAAAGCTCTGCAGCCCGCTGTTCCTCCAGAGCTTTCTTTTCAGCCTCGACATGATTCTTTATTATTCTCTCTAATGCTTCGATCGCCTCATTAGATAAAACTTGGTTAACATCAATAACCACAATTATCTCATTATTGACCTGAATAACTTTATTCATAAATGAAGTCTCAGCATTACTTGCCACCTGAGGCATCCCTCTAATCTCGGCTTCGTCAAGTTCTTCAATTGACTCAACATTGTCAACTTCATATGCGATCATTATTCCTGAGGTTCTAGCTATCAATGCGGTCTTGCCCGATTCAAGTACTCCTTCACTTTTACCAAATCGCTTTCTCAGACTATATACAGGCACCAGATCGCCTCTTAAGTTGATCACACCGGTTATACCAAATGGTGCCTCCGGAAGCGGACTCACACTATATTCCTGTTCCGTTCCATTGACATGAACAAGATTCACCGCATACTTTCTGTCATCTATTCTAAAAACAAGAAACCTTGCATATCCCATAACATCACTCCTTAATATACAGGGGGCATTGCCATCATTCTCCGACTTCACCTTCACCCAGACTAAGCCATTTAAGATATGCATTCATAAACGGCTCAACATCACCATCCAAAACGCCGCTGACATCAGTCGCTTCAAACCCGGTCCTCTTATCTTTAACCATGGTGTATGGTTGCATAACATAAGAACGAATTGCAGAACCAAAGCCGTTCTCTGAAACCTCTCCTCTTATGTCATCTAACATCTCCTGATTCTCCTGTTGTTTTAATACATAGAGCTTTGACATAAGCATCTTCATGGCTTTATCTTTGTTTTGATGCTGAGATCTCTGATTCTGACATTGAACAACAATTCCCGTCGGCAAATGTGTAATCCTGATTGCCGATGATGTCTTATTGATATGCTGTCCTCCTGCACCACTTGCACGATAGGTGTCAATCCTTAAATCATCCTCATTGATATCTACTGTTATGTTATCATCTATATCAGGCATTACATCACATGAAGAAAATGAGGTCTGCCTCTTTCCCGCTGCGTTATACGGGGATATTCTTACCAGGCGGTGAACTCCCGCTTCCGACTTAAGATATCCGTATGCATTCTCTCCATTAATCTGTATTGTCACAGACTTAACGCCTGCCACATCACCCTCAAGATAATCAAGTTCTTCAACGGTGAAGCCCTTCTTCTCAGCCCATCTCGTGTACATCCGAAGAAGCATACCGGTCCAGTCGCAACTCTCAGTTCCACCTGCACCCGCATGAAGGGTTAATATTGCATTATCCTTGTCAAACTCACCCGACAAAAGAGTCTGAATCCTTAATGTCTCAAAACTCTCTTTAAATGAATTAAACGTCTCCTCAATCTCAGGCAATAACGAAGTATCATTCTCCTCGTCAGCCATTTCAATAAGGACATTTATTTCTTCAAACTGTTCTTCAACCTGTTCAAACGCAGCCAATGTATCCTTAAGATTCTTGACTGTCTTCATCACTTCATTAGAATGCTCCACATCATTCCAGAAATCAGGAGCCTCCATATCTGCTTCTAACTCTGCCACCTTATCTTTCTTGATAGGGATGTCAAAGTGAATCCCTCACTTCCTGTAATGGACTTTCATACGAAGCAAGTTCGATTTTGATTGCATCGGTCTCGATCACAGAATCACCTCTTTCTTAATATGTATTATATATTATGATATACGAGTTGCTACATTACTTCGTAATTCCCGCAACTCTACAAA
>CAMHMG010000057.1 GCA_946186175.1 uncultured Clostridia bacterium
AGTATCTTATCCAGACAGCAGAAGGTAACATGAATGAGATTCATTCAATCCTTCAACGTATGGGCGAGCTTGCTACTAAGGCGGCTAATGACGTTAACGCTACAGAAGATCGTACTTCTATCAACGACGAGATGACACAGCTTAAGGATGAGATTAACTCTATTGCTTCTAAGGCTGCATTCAATGGAACTAAGTTATTGAATGGTGCAATGAGTAAAGGTAAGTACTTACAGGTTGGTGCTGTTAAGGGCGAGAACATGAAAATTGAGATTGCTAAGCTTACATCAACAGGTATGGGTATTACCTCAGCAAACCTTAAGGTTTCTAGTCATAAGACTGCAGAAGTAGCTATGAGCACAATTACAAAAGCTATTAAGTATGTATCTGCTCAGAGATCTAAGCTTGGTGCTATTCAGAATCGTCTTGATTACACGATCAACAATTTGGAGAACTATTCTGAGAACTTAACCGCTTCTGAGTCTAATATCCGTGATACAGATATGGCTAAAGAGATGGTTAACTACTCTAAGAATAATATTCTTCAGCAGGCAGCTCAGTCAATGCTTGCACAAGCTAACCAGTCTAACCAGGGCGTATTATCATTACTTGGCTAATCTTTATAAGATTGTCACAAAGGAGCTGACCATATGGTCAGCTTTCTTTGATTAAGGAGAATGTATGGAATATCAAAAAGACTGTCATATCAAATTTGATGAAAGATTTTATTTACCTGAGACCAGAAGTGGCTTTGAAATCATGGGACTTATGAAACGTGCATGGGCCGCTCAGTTAGAGGTTTTGTGGGAAATTGACAGAATATGTAAGAAATATGGATTGACTTGGTTTGCTGACGGGGGAACCTTGCTTGGAGCCATACGTCATAAAGGATTTATTCCTTGGGATGATGATATAGATATTACAATGAAGCGTCATGATTACAATATCTTGATGAGTGTATTGCAAAGTGAATTGCCGGATGGATTTTATTGGTTTTGCCCAACGAGGGTTACATGGGATCCTCTGGCGTTTCTTCGTGTTATTAATACATCACAGATTAATTTTGACAGATCATTTCTTGATAAATATCATGGATGCCCTTATCTGTGTGGAGTTGATATATTTCCTCTTGATGGAGTGCCAAAGGATGAAGAGGAATGGGAGATTCTGCAAACTATAGCAAAATCAATACTTGATGCAGTAGATATTATTAAAAAGGAAGAAGTCACAAATGTTAATGCATTCCTTATGGGGATTGAGAATTCCTGTGGTGTAAGAATTGATAAGAGTGGGAATGTGGTAGAACAGTTGATGGTAATTGTGGATCGGCTTGCAAGCAGCTATAGGGAAGAGGAATCGGATTATTTGGCTACTTTATGTATGTATTGTAACGGAACTCAGAAGGCACCCAGACATAAGGATTGGTATTCTGAAACTGTTATTGGAGAGTTTGAGGGATTGCAAATCCCTATACCTATAGGAAGCAGACAAATCCTGGAAGCTCTTTATGGAAGTGATTATATGACTCCAATCTATGGGGGACAGAATCATGACTATCCTTTCTTTGCAAAACAAAAGAATGGTGCCCACAGCATTATTGTTTCTGAGCAGGGGTATGAAGAGAGAGAGCATAAGGTTGCTGACTATTATAACTTGAATGATCTGGAGGTGTTTGAATATCAGTTGCTTGAGAAGCATGAACAGGAGAATACATATCTTTACTTTTGCCAAAGTGAAATGGTTCAAGCTAGGTTTGGTATTGATGGTACAGTAACTGTTACGAAAAAATAATAACAATTTTGATTAAAAAATTAAAAAATACTATAAACATTTCCGAAGATATGTCGATATTATTAGTGTAAATGATAATACAAGCCCTTAGCGATACAAAAAGGTTGTTAAGAATAGCCCCTTAACATGATGTCGCGAAGGACAATAAGCGACATTATTTCAAGGAGGATAAGGTTATGGTAGTACAGCACAATTTACAGGCGGTTAATGCAAACAGAATGCTCGGAGGCAACGTTAAAGCAGTAGCTAAGAATACAGAGAAACTTTCGTCAGGTTACAGAGTGAACCGTGCAGCAGATGATGCAGCAGGACTTTCAATATCAGAGAAAATGAGAAACCAGATCAGAGGAATCAATCAGGCGGTATCTAACGCAGAGGATGGACAGTATTTGATTCAGACAGCAGAAGGTAATATGAATGAGATCCATTCAGTTCTTCAACGTATGGGAGAACTTGCAACCAAGGCAGCTAACGATGTTAATGCAACTGAAGATAGAGAAGCTATTAAGAACGAGATTGATCAGTTGAGAGAAGAGATTAACTCAATTGCATCAAAAGCAGCATTTAACGGAACAAGACTGTTAGATGGAACAATGAGCAAAGGTAAATATCTTCAAGTTGGTGCTAACAGTGGTGAGAACATGAAGGTTGCTATAATTAAGTTGACAGCAACCGGAATAGGTCTTACATCGGCGACAGTTAAGGTGTCATCTCACAAACTTGCTTCTGCAACTATGAGCAACATCACTAATGCAATTAAGATTGTATCTGCTCAGAGATCTAAGCTTGGTGCTATCCAGAATAGATTGGATTACACAATTAACAACTTGGAGAACTATTCAGAGAACCTTACAGCATCCGAAGCTAATATTCGTGATACAGATATGGCTACAGAGATGGTTGCTTACTCTAAGAATAATATTCTTCAGCAGGCAGCACAATCAATGCTTGCACAGGCTAATCAGTCAACACAGGGAGTTATGTCATTACTTCAATAATATAATAGTATATTAGTATATTAGTAGTGAAAGCCTTCAATGATCGGTAATTGACCATTGGGGGCTTTAGTTTTTTCTTGGAAGATATGTTCTGATGTGATATATTATATATAGATGAATAATTGTCTAAACTGATTTTTAACATGAAAGTCAAGAAGACGAGCCCAAAGGCGACGGCTGATTGGGTAACTATCTGTATACATGATGCATTTGGTGAAGTAAGCTCATAATGTAGAGCAACTGAATCTTAGTGCTGTTCTGTTTAGTATGTAAGGAATTATTGAGATATGAAGATTCTGTATATAGATTATAATATGTTTGGGAAAGAGGATATAATTGGAGCGTTTATAAAACTTGGGCATGAGGTGGAGATTGTCGACGCACCCTTGCGATTTGGTGAGAATTCTGCAAAAACCCGCCAAATTCTTCAAAATACCATACATAAAAAAGAGTATGATGTGGTATATACGTCTAATTACTATCCTATGGTTTCGAATATATGCAATGCTGTAAGTGTTAATTATGTTTCGTGGACATATGACAGTCCAAGGATTGCATTGTATGATAGAAGTATCAACAATCAATGCAACTATGCCTTTGTTTTTGACAGTGAAGAGTGCCTAAGACTTCGAGGAAGAGGGGTAGAAAGAGTCTATTACATGCCCCTTGGAGTCAATACTGAAAGAGTGGATTCTATAGTTATAGCAGATAGAGATAAGCGACTGTTTTCTACAGATGTGAGTATTGTGGCATCACTTTATAACGAGGAACACAATCTATATGATCGTATGTATAGTAAGGTAGATGATTATACAAAGGGCTATTTAGAGGCATTGGTGAATGCACAGAGAAATGTGTTTGGAGGGAATATTCTTGAGGCATCATTAGATGATACAATAATTGATGTCCTCAAACAATATGCTCCTTATGAGTTGGACAAGGAGTGTTTGGCTGACCATAGATATATTTACGCCAATTATTTTCTTGCCAGAAAAACTGCCACATATCAAAGAAAAGATTTTATTCGCAGTATTTCTGAGAAATATGAACTTAAGGTATATACTCCGGGTGATATTAAGGATATCCCCAATGCAATACATATGGGAACAGTCGATTATAATACTGATATGAATAAGGTGTTTAAACTTAGCAAGATCAATATAAACATAACACTACCGTCTATCAGATCGGGAATCCCGTTAAGAGCACTTGATATAATGGGAGCCGGTGGTTTTCTGTTGACAGATTATCGTGCTGATTTTGAAGGAGCATTGGAACCGGGGGTTGACTATGTTTATTACACAGATATTGATGATGCTATGTATAAGATAGAGTATTATCTTAACCATGAAAAGGCCCGGGCGGTTATTGCAGGAAATGGCAAACAAAAGGTGGAACAGGGATTTACATATATGGCAAGAATTAAAGATATGCTAGAGATCGTTAATGAATAGAGGATGATAACAATACATATAGCTGAGGTATAATACATGGATTTTTCAGTGGATTTTTTCAAGGATGAGGTGAGGAACGGTTTTTACATACCAAGCGCAATCAAGCAGGCATGGGCTGCTAATTTGTGTGTGCTTAATCAGATTGATAGAATTTGTGCCAAATACGGAATACAATATTTTGCTGATTGGGGAAGTATATTAGGAGCGGTAAGACATGGTGGGTATGTACCATGGGATGATGATCTTGATATATGTATGAAAAGAGCAGACTACAATAGATTTCGAGAAGTGGCTGATAAGGAATTGCCGGAAGAGTTTGCCATACATGATTTCATAAGAAAGGAGGATCATTGGCTCTTTCTTGCAAGAGTTGTTAATTGTAATCATATATCTTTTGATGATGAGCACTTAAGAAAATATCATAATTTCCCGTATATAGCGGTGGTTGATATTTTTGTCAAGGATTATTTGTATAGAGATGAGAATAAAGAAAGAGAGAGAATTGATCAGATAAAGAGGCTTGTTGCGGTTGCAGACGGTATTGTAGAGGGGAGCTTTAACACTTATACTGAAAACAGAGTACTTACTGATATTGAAAAAAAGTATCGGGTAAAAATAGACAGAAGCGCTGACAGAAGAGACAAGGGCATTCGATTATACAGTTTAGCGGAGAAACTGATGGCAAGTGTGCCGGAGAGTGAAGCAGATAACATAGGACAGATGTTTCCTATGGTGCTTAGGGGTAATAAAGGCCTGCCAAAGGAATATTATGATAAATCAGTGAGGATTCCCTTTGAGAATACTACTATTCCTGTGCCTGCAAGATATAATCAGATATTAAGGGAGCGATATGGTAACTATCTTGAGATTCATAAGATATGGAGCGGACATAACTATCCGTATTTTGAAGGTCAGAGAGAAAACCTTCAAGCAGTGGCGGATTTCTCTCTTCCTGAATTCACATTTAAAAAAGAAATGCTTGAGCCTTGTGACAGGTTAAGCAATCAGGAAGAATCTATTGTGGGAATATCGAAGGGGTTTATCAAAGAGCTTGAATATATGAATGCCCGTCTTATAGATTGTTTTGCTGATGATGACTTTGATAATGTTTCACAGCTGCTTCCGGAACTTCAACAATTTGCTGTGGATTATGGGACGATGATTGAAGGAGTCTATGGAGAAAATTCTTCGAAAGTCATTGATATAGTATCTGTGCTACAGAACTATTGTGACAGACTATATGATATATATATGTTTATAGATGGTAATAATGAAGAGGATAAGTCTTATAGAATGGATAATCTTAAGAAAGCCTGTGAAGAGTCGGTAACGATTATTGCTGCCAACATAATTGACAAGAGACAAATCCTATTTCTAACTACGGGTTATAGAGAGTGGAATACTTTTGATAATATATACCGCGAAGCAAAAGCAAAAGGGGAATTCGACATTTATGTAGTGCCTATTCCTGTGTTTTTTAAAGATATATATGGTAAAGTTATTACATCTGGCGCCGGGAATGCCTCAATGGAGTATGAGGGATATCCCGATGATATTACTTTCACATACTGGGTTGATTATAAGGTTGAGTTTCATAGACCGGATGTTATATATATACAGAATCCTTATGATGGCGAGAATCCCTGCCTGACTATTCCACCGGTTTTTTATGCTGAGAACTTGAGAAGATATACCAATAAACTTATATACATACCACCATTTATTACCGGAGAATTCGGTAAGGAGGATTATAATGACGTATACAATATGAAGCATTATGTTACCGCTCCCGGGGTTATATATGCAGATAAGGTGCTTGTTCAATCAAATAATATGAGGACTATGTATATAAATAAACTTACTGAATTTGCAGGTGAGGGCACAAGGGATATCTGGCTGGATAAGATAACTGTGGTCGGTCAAACTCACAAGAGTATGGGATTGGACGAGTCTTCATGCAATAACGCACAAAATAGGAAAAAGAAGATATTTTATTGTATAGGTCTTAACGAAATCTCGGAACATGAAAGAGATATTCTGGATGATGTTAAAGACAAAATGAATATGTTCTGTTCGAGCAGGAATGAAGGCTTTGGTCTTGAGGTTGGAATCGGCTTCTATCCAGCAAGTGAGGAAGAATGGAACAAGGTTAATAAAGAGCTTTACGTGAAGCTCAAGGAATTACTTCAACAGTATATTGAAGAAAAATGGTGTCATTTTTGTGACATAGAAATAGGGTATCACATGGATATAGTATATAAATATGATGCTTATTATGGAAGTCCTTCCTTACTAGTTCATCTTTTTTCCGGAGAAAAAAAGCCGGTTATGATAGCAAACTATGAAATTAAGGAGCAGATGTATGGTTGAGTTTCCTAAAGGGTATTTTGAAGATGAAGTCAGAGACGGTTTTTTTGTTAGCAGCGTTATGAAGAAATGCTGGGCCGCTCAGATGGAAGTACTATCTGATATTGCTTATGTTTGTGACAAATATAATATACGATGGTTTGCTGATTGCGGTACCCTTCTTGGAGCGGTAAGGCATGGAGGTTTTGTGCCGTGGGATGATGATTTGGATATATGTATGTTCAGAGATGATTATTACCGATTTTTAACCGTGGCAAGCAGTGAGCTTAAAAGAATCTGGCCGCAGTATCAGATACTTAATTATCATAATGAACAATATTGGGAGCCTATAAGCAGGATAGTTAATTCAGATGAGGTGGAATTCAAAGAGGAGAGACTAGCAAAATTTCACGGTTATCCTTTGTGTGCCGGAATAGATGTGTTTCCGCTTGATTTTGTGTGTCCTGACCCGGAGGAAGAGCAGGCAAGAAAGAATCTGTTCAAGACTATTTTTGAACTTGCGGACAGTGATTTTGCGGAAACGATTGATAGAGAGTCTCTTAATATGTTGGCAGAAACAGTGGGAAGAAAGGTTGATAATAGCAAATCAGTTAAGCTGCAACTATATGAGTGGGGAGAGGTAGTATCATCTCTGTATGGAAGAGATGAGGCAAAGGATGTCTGCCTCATGACATTTTGGTATAGATATGATAATCACAAATATCCCATAGAATTATTTGACAAAACCGTTGTGTTGCCATTTGAAAATATCTATATTAATGCTCCTGCAGGATACGATCAGGTTTTAAAGATAGAATATGGCGACTATATGAGACAGGTGAGAACAGGTGGGATTCACGAATATCCTCATTATGAAGGTCAAATTGAAACGGTTGGTGATTGGTTAGGAGAGGCATCCCCATTTTGTAAGCACATATCTAAAGAATCAATTGATAATATTATAGAAACTGAAGCAAATGATAAGTCTGTCCGCGAGGTTAAAGAAAAGGCATTAGAATTTGTCAGTTTACTAACTGAAGCTCATAATGAGATAGATAAAATGTTGAATAATAAAAACCTACAAGTTGCAGTTCAATTGCTTTGTCAGTGTCAGGATCTTGCAATTAGAGTAGGTACAATGATCGAAGAGGCCTGTGGGGAAGGTTTTGTAACGGTAAAATATTTGGAAGAATATTGTGAGGGTGTATATAAGGTATTTGAAAAGCTTAACAAGACTGGCTGCGTAGAGCGAGGCGAGGCTGGTGAGTGTGAATTTGAGGAGTTCAGTGAGCAGGTTAAGGCCGCTCTTGAACTGATGAATGAAGTTGTTGAGCAGCTTACTGTGATAGAAAAAAGTATAAAAGAGGATGTTGGGGAAATACAAGAGATTGTATTTATCCCATTTAGAGCAGATTACTGGAATGCGATGGAGGGGATGTGGCGTGAGGTAAAGGATGATCCTAAGGTTAACGCTGTGGTGATGCCCATTCCTTACTATGAGAAGAATGCTTTGGGGGAGAAGGTGGCAATGTATTATGACATTGAAAGCTACCCTGATTATCTGCCTCTTGTAAGTTTTGAGGAATATGACATTGAGAAGCGGAGACCTTCAAAAATAATTATCCAATATACCTATGATGGTGATAATTTTGTCACAGGTATAGATTCACGGTTTTATGCAGAAAATTTGAGGAAAGTGACTGATGAACTCGTGTATGTACCTTATTTTGTTACCGAAGAAATTGCTCCGGGAGAAGAGAGGTCATATAAGATGATGGACAACTATGTGATATCTCCGGCAGTAGTATATTCGAATAAGGTTGTTGTTCAGTCCGATAACATAAGAGAATTGTACATAAAGAAGTTGAAGGAATACTTTGGAGAACAGTTATATGATATATGGGAGAAGAAGATAAACACTTCAAACATACCTGTATATGCTTATCCAAAGGTTTCCAAGGAAAATATTGCTATGCCTGATGATTGGAGAGGAAAAATATTCAAAGCTGACGGAACAGCAAAGAGGGTGATAATATACTGTACCTCCATAAGCGGATTGTTTGAACATAGGTACAGGATGATAGAGAAGATGAGATCTGTGTTTAAAGTGTTTGCAGGTAACAGGGATGTGGTGATGCTGTGGTGCCCGGATCCATTGGTGGATGCAACAATACCCACTACCGACCCAAAGCTGTATGAGAATTATCTTAACCTTAAGGGGGAATTCGAAGATAAGGCAATGGGTATATTGGATGATAGTGGGAATAATGATAGGTTGATGTTGATGGCAGATGCCTATTACGGAGATAACGGCAGACTTATTCAGTTATGCAGGAATCGTAATATTCCTGTAATGATACAAAATGTGGAAGTTATGTAATGAGATACTAATGAAAATAAGATGATGTTATAACAGTTGTATGCCGGAATATATTTACGGGAATAGGAAGGTATTGGTATATGGTTGAATTTCCTACAGGTTATTTCGAGGATGAAGTCAGAGATGGATTTTATGTTAATGGCTTCATGAAGCGTTGCTGGGCTGCTCAGTTGGAGATAATAAATGATATAAAAACAGTTTGCGATAAGTACGATATTAAGTGGTATGCTGATTGTGGAACTCTGCTTGGTGCAGTGCGTCATGGCGGATTTGTGCCTTGGGATGATGATGTGGATATTTGTATGTTCAGAGAAGACTACATGAAGTTTATCTCTGTAGCGGACAGAGAGCTTAAAAGTATTTGGAAGGGATATAAGCTGCTTAATTTCAGAAACGGGGATTACTGGGAAGTGATAAGCCGGGTGGTTGATATGCACGCAGTTAATTTTGATGAGGAAAGAACAAGCAAATTTCATGGTTTTCCTCTGGAGGTTGGAGTTGATATTTTTCCATTAGATTATCTTTGCGAGAGTCGTGAGGATGAAGAAAGAAGAATGACCATCTGCAACACAATTTTTTCAATTGCGGATGATGAAAGACTTTATTCTCCTGATAAGGATATATTGGAGACACTCACCCTTATTGAGCTGGCAGCGGGACACAAATTTGATAGGAAGAAGTCTCTGCAGATGCAGTTATATGAATATGGTGAGAAGATGTTCTCACTTTATGACAAGAAACAGGCAAAGTACGCTGCACTAATGGGATACTGGCTTAAGGATGAAAGTCACAGATATGACCTTAAATGGTATAATAATACAGTAATGCTTCCCTTTGAAATCATTAAGGTACCGGCTCCTATTGGCTATGATTCTGTGCTTAAGACAGAATATGGTGATTATCTGCGTATTGATCGTACAGGCGGTGCACATGATTATCCTAGATTTGAGCGTCAGATTAATGATCTGTATAAGGAGATGGGGGATGGTTCGCCATTTCATAAAAAAGTTTCGAAGAAGGATTTGGATGAGGCTAAGAAAAGTAGATCTAATAATAATCCCAGACAGGCCGTGAAGGATAAGATAGTGGAGCTTAACGGATTGCTGAAGGAAGCCCATGCTGAACTTGACAAGCTGCTGTCGAACAACGATATTGAAGCAGCTATTGCTCTGTTAGAGGACTGTCAGAATACTGCAATTTATATCGGAACATTTATTGAGGAGAATTATGGTGAAGGACATGTGACGGTTAAGTGTTATGAGGATTATTGTGAATTAGTGTATGGGCTTCATGAGCAGCTGCTTTCATTATTAAATGAAGCTTTGGACAAGGTAGATGAGAGTTCTGTAAATGATGGTACACTTGACAAGCAGCTTCAGGCTATAGTCGAGAGCGTAGACAAAAATATTATTGTTCCAAGGGAGGTTGTTTTTCTGCCGTATAAGACATCTCTGTGGAAATATATGAAGCCGGTATGGGAAGAATGTAGTAATCAGCCCGGCGTTAATGTGTATGTGATTCCCATTCCGTATTATGAAAAAAATGCGGTGGGGGAAATGGTAACAGAGCATTATGATGGTGATATGTTTCCAGATGAGGTTAAGACTATAGATTATAAGACCTATAGTTTTAGGACGCATCTGCCGGATGTAATATATATACAGAATCCCTTTGATGATGACAATCTCACATTTGCTGTGAATCCATATCATTATGCGAAAAATTTGAGAAAATATACGAAGGAGCTTATCTATATACCGCCATTTGTAGAGGAGGAAATTAAGGAGGGGGATGGAAGGTCTTATAAGGCAATGAACCAGTATGTACTTTCCCCGGGAGTTGTGTATGCTGACAAAGTACTTCTTCAGTCAGAGAATATGAAGAAAATGTATTTGAGAAAATTGACAGATTTCTTCGGTGAAGATAGTGAGGTTTTTTGGGAGTCAAAGCTTGTTCCCAAACCTTCGGTGTACATAGCAGCAGAGGCAAAAAGCGCCAAGAGAGATATAGATATGCCGGATAAATGGAGAAGAATGATAGTAAAATCTGATGGCAGTGCAAGGAAGCTAATACTGTATTATACAAGTGTCAGTGGATTAGCCGAATATGGAGACGAAATGCTTTGCAAGATAAGACAGGTATTGGAAGTGTTCAAGAGAAACAGTGAGGTTATCCTTTTCTGGTATCATGACAGACTGATAGATACTACAATTTCAAAATATAGCCCAAAGCTATATGAGGAATACATGAAAATTGTGGAAGGGTTTAAGTTGGAGAAGTACGGAATATTTGCTTCGGAGGAGGATGTTGCTCTTGCATTAGAGCTTGCGGATGCCTATTACGGAGATTCCCATTGGATAATACAGAAATTTAGAAACAATGGTTTGCCTGTTATGATACAGAATGTGAGGTGCGTTGAAAATGATTGAATTTCCACATGATTATTTTGAAGACGAGGTAAGGGATGGCTTCTATGTCAACGGCCTTATGAAAAAATGTTGGGCTGCTCAGCTTGAGGTGCTTTCGGATATTGCCGCTGTTTGTGAGAAATATAATATCAAATGGTATGCGGATTGCGGAACATTGCTTGGAGCAGTTCGCCATGGGGGATTTATTCCGTGGGATGACGATATGGATATATGTATGTTTCGTGAGGATTATGAGAAGTTCTTTAAGGTGGCAGCCAAAGAGCTTAAGAGCATATACTCTAATTACGTATTATACGATTATCATAGTGATAATTATGATGAAATGATAGGCAGAGTGGATAATGCGGTTGGATGGGAATTAAGTGATGAGCATCTTGCCAAATTTCACGGTTACCCGTTCCGGGCGGGAGTTGATATATTCCCTCTTGATTATTTGTGTGATAACCGGGCAGAGGAAGAGGATAGAATGCTGGTGGCGCAGATGATATTCACTGTTGCAAGAAGGGAGGATCTGACTACCCTTAATGATGAAGTGGTGGAATATCTGGATTCCATTGAGGAGGCTTGTAATATACATTTCGACAGACATAACAATTTGAAGATTCAATTGTTTGAGCTTGGAGAAAAGCTGTTCTCACTGTACAAGAGAAAAGAAGCCACAAAGGCTGTACTGATGATATATTGGCTTTATAATGAGAGCCATGTATATCCGCTAGAGCTATACGAAAAAACAGTGATGCTGCCCTTTGAGACTATCAAGATTCCTGTTCCGGCAATGTATAATGAGGTGCTTAAGATAGAGTATGGCGATTATATGAGGATAGTCAGAACAGGAAGTGCACATGAATATCCATATCATGAAAAGTATATTAAGGCTATCAATGATGATATGGGAGAGAAATCACCATTTAATAAGAGGGTTAGTAGAGAGGATGTTAATAGTCAGATTAAATGTGTCAGTGGCGATACCCCACGTAAAGAATTAGCTGGACAAATCAAGGGAAGCCTTCAATTGTTCGAAGAAGCTCACCTGGAACTTGTTAAGATGGCATCAGCCGGGCAGGCTGTTGATGTGATCAACATGTTAGAGCAATGTCAGGAATTTGCTATACAGACCGGAACACTTATTGAGGAGTCATATGGTGAAGGTACGAATACTGTCAAGAGTCTTGAAGATTATTGTGAGTTGGTTTATATATATCATGAACAGATTGCCGGAGGAGAGAAATTATTCAACAAAGAGGAATACAACAATGATGAGGAGATTGACAACACAGACGTGTATACAGATTATATTAATGAATTGTATTCTGATTTAAATGAGCAGCTTGTAATCATTAGTAGCAGGATGAATGAGGAAATCGTGCCAAGAAAGGAGATAGTATTCTTTCCATACAAATCATCAAAATGGATGTACATGGAGTCGGAATGGAGGAGAGCATGCAGCCTTCCTGACACAGATGTGTATGTGGTTCCTATTCCGTATTATCATAAGAATTGTCTTGGGGCTATAGAGTCGGAATATTATGATATTGATGGTTATCCTGATTATGTTAATGTTATTGATTATAATTCCTATGATTATGAGGTAAGACAGCCGGATAAGATTTATATACAGGTGCCTTATGATGATGATAATTATTCAATTACGATTAATCCGTATTTCTATACAAAGAATCTTAAGAAATATACGGATGAATTAGTATATGTTCCCTGCTTTGTGCAGGAAGAGTTTGATGAATCCGATGAAAGGGCTTATAAGTCCATGAAATATTATGCAGTCTCATCGGGTGTGGTATATGCAGATAAAGTCTATGTGCAGTCAGAGCATATGAAAGGTATGTATATCAAAAAACTGGTTGAATTCTTTGGAGAAGATTCAAAGAATATATGGGAATCTAAGCTTGAAGCAAGACCGGAAGATTATGATATTGTGAATATGAGACTTTCGAAGAATAATATAGATATGCCTGAGACATGGAAGAACATAATATATAAGTCAGATGGAAGTACTAAGAAGGTTATCATGTATTATATAGGTGTAGACGGGCTTATGGAACATGGTGAAAAAATGCTTGAAAAGATTAGGACCAGTCTTGATATATTCAAAGGAAATGTAGATAATATCGCATTAATCTTACGTGGTGATCCGCTGATCAAAGAGACTGTAGCAGTGAATGATTCGAAGCTATATCTGAAATACAGTGCTATGATTGATAAATATAAGACAGATGGTTATGGTATATATTATGATGGCAACGACACCGGCACACTTATTCAGATCATTGATGCTTATTATGGTGATGTAGATAAGATGATTCAACAGTGCAGAAGCAGGAAGGTTCCTGTTATGATACAGAATGTGGATGTATGATCTGTAAAATCGTTTTATATGGAAATAAATGTGCCTTTTGTGATATACTTTATAAATAATAAATACTGTGTTAAAAGTGTAATTATCTGACAGATTGGATGTGAAGATATGGGAATATATTTGAATCCGGGAAATGAAAATTTTAAAGAGATTGTCAGTAGAGAGATATACGTTGACAAGACGATGTTGATACGAGATGTTAATGAAATAATGGAAAGAGGCAACAAGTATATCTGTATATCGCGTCCGAGACGTTTCGGGAAAACCATAGCTCAAAATATGCTTACGGCATATTATT
>CAMHMG010000058.1 GCA_946186175.1 uncultured Clostridia bacterium
TGGACTCCTGTTGAAGATGATCAGACAGTGATAGATAATCTTACTGTAGGTGATGTCGAAATACGACTTAAAGGTGATGAAGACAAGAATCCTGGTGAATCAATAAAAGTATCTGTTGGTGTTACTTCAAGAACACAGGGTGTAGTAAAATTTAAGAATGAAGAAAGTGCTGTACCTGTTGAGACGAGTGTTGAATCGGCTCAGTCTTCTAATATAGAAGAATACGCCAAGACGCAAGTGGAGGAAGGTAAGGATGTCAAGATAGAGCTTGTGATCACGCCACGTAAGGAAGAAGATATTTCGGAAAAATCGGTTACAGAGATCGCGAAGGCATCATCCGAAGTGTTATCTTCAATAGATGCTGACGACATTGAAACGGAATATCTTGAGATCGATCTTGCAAAATATGTTGATAACACGAAAGAAGGAAATATATCAGATACGGAAACGCCTCTTGAGATAGAACTTGATTATGATTCAACAAAGATAGGCACGCCTGTTGTCATCCGTACACATAACGGAAAGGCTAAAGTATTTGAACGATTGTCGGAAAGAGTTACCAAAGCATTTAGAGATGCAACGTATTTTGTGGGAGATAGTAAGATATATCTGTATTCGCAGTACTTCTCTGATTTTGCTATAGTTTATACCAAAGAAAAGACTCATTATGTGGCTATTGATACGGGTGTTGGAGATCCTATAATACGGGTGGTTGGTGACAATGGTAAGATAAAACTTCCTACAGGAATTACTAAGGAAGGTTACAGATTTGGTGGCTGGTACAAGGACGAAGATTATAAGAATGCCTGGGATCCTGACAAGGATACAGTTAACATTGACACAAAGGTTTATGCAAAATGGGACAGATCCGTTACCAGAGTGAGCGTTACGGCTGATACTGTTAATTTTACAAAGGTGGGTGAGACTTTGCAGATTAAGGTAAATGTATCACCGTCTGATGCAGCAAACAAGAACGTGACCTATACATCAAGTAATACTAAGGTTGCAACTGTAGATGCCAACGGTAAGATAACAGCTATCGCAAACGGTACTGCAATAATTACCATAACAACAGAGGATGGCGCAAAGACAGCAACGGTCAACGTTAAAGTTGCAATACCGGAGGTTCAAAAACAGGGAACTACGGAGCAGCCAAAGACAACTGATCAGTCTGCCACAACTGAAAAACCTGTAACGACCGAGACGAAGACGACAGAGCAAACAAATACTATACAAGATCAAACAACACAAACAGATATTATTACTTACAAGGTGACAAAAAGTGAGCGGGAGAAAGCAGAGCTTAGTCTGAACGAGGGACTTAAAGTTGATCAGACAGGCAGTAAGATTAAGGTCGCGTGGGGTAAAGTGCGTGGAGCAGACGGATATGATGTATATGTCGCATACTGTGGAAAGAAATTCTCCAAGAAACCGGCAAAGACATTGAAGAAGGGCTCTGTGACGACGACTAGTATAACGAAGATTAATGGAAAGAAATTGAATCTCAAAAAGAACTTCAAGCTTTACGTTGCGGCTTACAAGAAGGTGAATGGTACAAAGGTGGTGTTTGGTAAGAGTATTACCGGTCATATAGTTGGAAGAAAGAATAAACTATATACCAATGTACGTGAGATCAAGATCACCAATTATACGATTATCAATGTTTATATAGGTACTCCTCACCAGATTCAGGCAAAGACCATTCTTGTGGAAGAGGATAAAAAACAACTTTCTGATGCACATGCAACAGAATTTCGATATGCATCATCAAATAAGAAGATTGCCACAGTGGACAAAAACGGTGTGATCAGGGGAGTGAAGGCGGGAGAATGTACCATTTATGTCTATGCCAGAAACGGATATGCTAAGAAAATCAGTGTTACAGTTAAATGATTAATTTAGAATCTCCAATATCTGAAGTTTGTTTTAGATATTGGAGATTTTTTGTTTTATAATATGATGACAAATCTTAAAAGGTGATTTATACTATAAGAAATAATTATACTGGATAGGAGATATTAATGAACAATAAAGATCACAACAAAAAAATGATTGCACCTATTATAATTACTGTGTGCGTTATCATTTATTATATTATCTATGCATTAGTTTTTATTCATATGGTGCCGGGATTTATTGGAGCAATTCTGGGTATAATACCGATTATATTATCCGGAGTTATGATATATGTATGTATACAAAGATTAGATGAGATAGGAAGGGGAGAAGAAGATGATCTTAGTAAATACTGATTACATTAGCGGGAAGGAACTTGAAATGCTTGGCCTTGTTAAGGGCAGTACAATTCAATCCAAAAATGTAGGTAAGGATATCACACAGAGCTTTAAGACGTTGGTGGGTGGAGAACTTTCTGCATATAATGAAATGATGAATGAAGCCAGAGCTCTTGCAACAAAGCGTATGGTAATGGAAGCAGAAAACCTCAAGGCAGATGCAGTTGTTAATATTCGTTATTCTTCATCAGCTATTATGCAGGGTGCAGCTGAAGTTATAGCTTATGGGACTGCTGTAAAGTTTGTGTGAGTTGAGTTATGAAAGAAATAATAGTTGATAGAAACAGCAAGGGTATACGCCTCAATAAATATCTTGGTAAATATTTAGATGCTGCACCTCAAAGCTTTATATATAAGATGCTTCGTAAGAAGAATATTAAGTATAACGGCGGAAAGGCAGATGGTAATGAAATATTATCTGAAGGAGATATTATTAATATCTATCTTTCTGATGAAACTGTTGCTAAGTTTAAGAAGAATTTAATGACAGATAATTTTTCAACCAATGTAATTAAAGACAGTTTTGACATATGCCGTAATAATAAACCATTAGAAAATATTGATATAATATACGAGGATGATGATATTCTTATCCTTAACAAACCTGTCGGCATTTTATCCCAGAAAGCAAAAGCTGAAGACTACTCTTTGAATGAAATGATAGTGGACTATTATAATAAAAGAGAAGATGTTGATGATATGTTCACTCCTTCGGTATGTAACCGCTTAGACAGAAATACAAGCGGTATTATTCTTGCGGGAATGTCATATCAGGGAACCAGAGTGTTATCTAAGATGTTAAAGGATAGAACTTTACGCAAATATTATCTTACGATTGTTAAAGGTAATATTGAAAAGTCTGCAACAATCAAAGGATTTCTCGCAAAAAAAGAAACTCACAATCAGGTTGTCATTTATTCTACTAAGCAGGAAGCAATTAAGGCAGGTGTTGAATCACCTGCTTATATTGAGACAAGATATGAGCCGGTTAAGCATGGAAGTATTGATGATGGTAGGCGGTCTTACGATATTACGCTTCTCAAGGTAGAGCTTATAACCGGAAAGACACATCAGATAAGGGCTCATCTTAAATCGATCGGTCATCCGATTCTCGGCGATGGCAAATACGGACATAAGGATATCAATGCTTATATGCGAAAGGAGTTTGGGCTTAAGCACCAGCTTCTCCATGCTTATGAGATACATTTTCCGGAGAAGGTGGATCGGTTATCAGAAAAACTTTCGGGCAAAGTTTTTCAAGCAAAGCTTAATGATGTATTTGAAAGCATATGTGATGGTCTATTTTAAGCTGTTATAGAAGTACTAAGCTTTATCAGAAAGTCCGATGGACGTTTGCTCAGTGCGGATCAGAGTAGAACGTATAACAACAGGACATATTGTGCTAATTGATAGGGGAAGATTATTGTCAAGCTGGTATGACATCGAGTGAATGCTGAGGTGAATAATACATGAAAAAGAAAATTGAAATTATATGGTACCTTTTAAGGATATTGTGATCCCGGAAAATGTCAGTTATGTAGGCGGTTACACTTTTCATTTTGAGGGAAGCTACAGTAAGCTTATCAATGAGGAAGTAAAAAAGAATATTAATTATGAAAAGGTTTTTAAGACAATACAGTTTAATAATAAGAATATAAAGCTGGCGAAAAATGCTGTCTATGTATATAATAATGCAACGTTTATATATAGTGGGGATTTTTCCAATGCTTCTACTGTAGTTGAAATGGTGGGCGGCAGTAAATATAAGAAATCGAAGAAGAAAATCCGGTTAAAATACAGATGGGCTAATGTTAAAGGTGCAGCAGGATATGAGGTACTGATATGCAGTAATAAAAAAATGACAAAACAGCTTTATAAGGATGATATCAAAGGCAATTCCATTAAGGTTGTCGTTCCGGATAGTGACAGTTATAATTATGCTTATATCAAAGTCCGACCGTATAAAAAATCCGGAAGAAAAAAAGTTTATGGTAAATGGTCGCCGGTGGTAAATTCGTATATTTATTAATTTTTTATGTCTGAAAAAATTATATAAAAAGAACGTAACTGTTCAGGTAGAATCTTGCATTTACTGAGAGATTTGTAGAAAAATGAATGTTTTACGTTATAAAAGAACAATAATAGAGGTATTGTATGGCTACATGGAATTCAAGAGGTCTTCGTGGTTCAACCTTAGAGGATCTCATTAATATGACAAATGACATATATGTGGAAAAAGGGCTTGCTTTGGTGCAGAAGATTCCAACACCAATAACTCCTATCGAGATTGATAAAGAGAGTCATCATATTACGCTTGCTTATTTCGATAAGGATTCTACAGTTGATTATATAGGTGTTGTGCAGGGGATTCCGGTTTGTTTTGATGCGAAGGAATGCCATACAGATACATTTCAAATGGCAAACATTCATGAGCATCAGATGAATTTTATGGAAAGATTTGAAGCACAGGGAGGCGTTAGCTTTCTTATTATATTCTTTTCTGAAAGAAATGAGAGTTATTACCTTCCGTTTCGGGTTCTAAAAGAATATTATGATCGTATCGAAAGAGATGGACATGCAAAGAACTTCAAATACAGTGAACTTGATCCTAAATATTTCATAAAAGCACAGGGTGGAGCGCTGGTTCATTATCTTGAACCGTTGAATACGGATCTTGTAGAAAGAAAAAAATGAAATGATATGGATATATTATAAGCGTTTGTGAGTAATCATGGACGCTTATATGTTACTATTAACAGAACTCCGCTATTATTCATTTTTTTACTTGAAACTGATTCTCTGTTGATATATACTAATATTTTGAGTTAACATGTAATAATTAGGAGGTTGTGCATGGAGTACTTAGGAGTGTTTGCATTTATTATGGTGATTTCTTATATGGGTCTTCCGGGTAAAGTTAATCATCTTGAAACAAAGGTCAAGAGATTGAATAAAGTTTTGTTAATTAATAATAAAGGAGAGAGCATAATGTCAAAATTAATAAATGATCTTGTTGGAAAGAAATGTGTTATAAAAAGTGATATTGGTTTAGAGATGTTTTCCAATGATAAGATTGAATGTAAGGTACTTGAAGCCGATGAGGATTGGATAAAGATAGAATATAATGAGAAAAAAGGTAATCTTGTAACAATGCTTATGAGAGTTGATAATATTGATAATGTTGAAATACTTGATGAAAACAATAATGAGAAACAATAATAAAATATCATTAATGTAATATCATGATAAATATAAAACATAAATGAAAATATAATATAGGAGATAATAACATGAGCAAAATAATACTTACAGGTGACAGGCCGACAGGAAAACTGCACATCGGACATTATGTGGGATCACTGAAGAGACGTGTACAGTTACAGAATTCAGGAGAATATGATAAGATTTTTATAATGATCGCGGATGCGCAGGCACTTACTGATAATGCTGATAATCCGGAGAAGATCAGAGAGAATATTATAGAGGTTGCACTTGATTATCTTGCATGTGGTATAGATCCTTCAAAGTCAACAATTCTGATACAATCACAGATTCCTGAACTCACAGAGCTTTCGTTTTATTATATGAATCTTGTCACAGTGTCAAGATTACAGAGAAATCCAACAGTTAAATCAGAGATTCAGATGCGTAATTTTGAGGCAAGTATTCCGGTTGGTTTCTTTACATATCCAATAAGTCAGGCTGCTGATATTACTGCATTTCAGGCAACAACTGTTCCTGTTGGAGAAGATCAGATGCCTATGCTTGAGCAGTGTAAGGAGATTGTACATAAGTTCAACAGTGTATACGGTGAAGCTCTGACAGATCCTGAGATCCTTCTTCCGGATAACAAAGCATGTATGAGATTGCCGGGTATTGACGGCAAGGCGAAGATGAGTAAGTCGCTTGGAAACTGCATTTATTTATCAGATGATGCTGATACAGTTAAGAATGCGATCATGCGCAAGATGTATACAGATCCTAATCATATCCAGGTATCAGATCCGGGACAGATTGAGGGCAATATGGTATTTACTTACCTTGATGCATTCTGCAGTGACGATCAATTTGAGAGATATCTTCCTGAATACAAGAATCTTGATGAGTTAAAGGATCATTACAGACGAGGCGGTCTTGGTGATGTTAAGGTTAAGAAGTTCCTTATCAATGTTCTTGACGAGGAGCTTGAACCAATCAGAAAAAGACGTCATGAGTATGAGAAGGATATAGCCTATGTATATGAGGTTCTCCGTAAGGGAAGCGAAGCTGCAAGAGAGGTTGCGGCTAAGACACTATCTGATGTCAAGAATGCTATGAGAATCAATTATTTTGATGACCAGGAGCTTATACAGAAGCATATTGAAAAATATAAAGGTATGGAATAAAACATTTCACAAGGAGAATTAACAATGGACAATTTACTGCATACCCCTGAGGGAGTAAGGGACATTTATGATGATGAGTGTAAAAAGAAATTGAAAGTGTTGAATAAGCTTCATCATGTATTGTCTCTGCATAGCTATAATGATATAGAGACACCAACCTTTGAATTTTTTGATATATTCAATCAGGATAAAGGCTCTGCTAATTCCACAGAGATGTATAAGTTCTTCGACAGGGAGAATAATACTCTGGTTTTAAGACCGGATATTACACCCGGAATTGCAAGATGCGTTGCTAAGTATTATACAGATGAGAATTTTCCGATACGTTTATGTTATCAGGGAAAGACCTTCTTCAATACCAGGGGCCACCAGGGTAAGTTGAATGAGATTACACAGATAGGATGTGAGCTTATCAATGATGATTCATCAGCTGCAGATGCCGAGGTTATTGCGACGGCTATAGATTGCTTTAAAGCTTCGGGTCTTACAGAGTTTCAGATTGAAATTGGCGAGGTTGAATTTTTCAAAGGCATAATTGAAGATGCTCACTTAGATCGGGAAACCGAAGATGAGATTCGTAAATACATACATAACCGCAATTTCTTCGCTCTTGAAATGCTTATCAAGGATATGGATATGCCGGATGATGTGAAGAGAGTTCTTTTATCCTTTGATCAGTTATTTGGTGGTTATGAGATGCTATCCAAAGCCAAAGAGCTTGCTACTAATGATATGTCAAGGAATGCTATAGAACGTCTTGAAAAGGTATATAAGGCTCTTTCTTATTCGGGATATGATAAGTTTGTTTGTTTTGATTTTTCACTTCTTTCTCGTTATGACTATTATACCGGAATCATTTTCAGGGGCTATACCTTTGGAACCGGTGATGCGGTAGTTAAGGGCGGAAGATATAATAATCTTCTTATCAAATATGGAAAAGATGCTCCGGCAATCGGTTTTGCATTCTATATTGATGATCTTATGATGGCAATTACGCGTCAGAAGATAGAGATTAATATTGATAATTCAGGAAGTATCATTTTGTATGATATAGAACAGCAGAAAGCTGCCATTGAACTTGCTAATTATATGAGAAGATCTGAACGTAAGGTTGAGCTAATAAGAAAATCAAAGAAGAAAGAGATAACTGATTATGCTGAGTATGGAAAGAAGAATCATTTTTCAGGATTGTTCTATCTGACTTCGGATGAAGATGTTGATGTGTATGACCTTATTAACGGAAATATTAACAAAACTCTTATCTCTGATATTAATTAATATATTCAAGACAGAATTTGATGCTAAATAATCATTAAATGATATAGAAAACGAGGATATTAACATGCGATACATAACATTTGCTCTTGCTAAGGGCAGACTTGCAAAGAAAACTCTTTCATATCTTGAACAGATCGGAATAACCTGTGAAGAGATGAAAGACCCTGATACAAGAAAACTTATATTTACCAATGAAGATTTGAAACTTCGGTTTTTCCTTGCGAAAGCAGGCGATGTTCCTACATATGTAGAATATGGTGCGGCTGACATAGGAGTGGTTGGTCTGGATACCATTTTAGAGGAAGAAAGAGATAATCTGTATGAGGTGTTAGATCTTGGTTTTGGTAAATGCCGTATGTGTGTATGCGGACCTGCATCGGCTAAGGAGATACTTTCTAAGAATGAGATTATCCGTGTAGCAAGCAAATATCCGAATATTGCTACCAATTATTTCAGAAACAAGAAGAATCAGACAGTCGAGATAGTTAAGCTTAACGGTTCTGTAGAGCTTGCTCCGATAGTTAATCTTTCTGATGTTATTGTAGATATTGTTGAGACAGGTACAACCCTTAAAGAGAATGGGCTTGAAGTGCTTGAAGAGATCTGCCCGCTTTCATGCCGTATGGTTGTCAATAAGGTGAGCTTTAAGATGGAGCAGGAGAGAATCCTTAAGATTGTTAGAGATTTGAAAGCTTTGTTATATGAGAGTTGAGATATAATATATGGATAACGATAAATTGAAGAAAAAAATCATTAAATTCATATGTGTGGCGTTAATCTTCTTATGTATTATTATAGTTGATCATATTAAAAAATCTAAGAATGTTGAAAACGTTAATAACAACTCGATCAATACTGAAACTTCTATTGTAGAAGTTGGTGACACTGAGTCTTCAAATGAAGTAGACAATGAAGACGATAAGGATAGAGAAGATGAATCATTTAATGATTCGAATACGGATAATGCAAAAAAATATACTTTCCGAACCCAATCTCAATTTGATGGACATTTTGAAAAACACGGTGAAGAAGTTGGATGCAAGAGTAAAGAGGAATATCTTGCGGCTGCCAATGCTGTAATCAACAATCCTAATGCACTGCACAAGCTTGAGGCAGAGGATGATGATCACATTTATTATCTTGAAGATACCAATGAGATTGTCTTCTTATCACAGGATGGATATATCAGGACATATTTCATTTGCAGCGGTAAGGCATATTATGATAGACAATAGATATTATATAATTTGAAAAAATTATATTCATGTTTTTTGGAGGCATTTAAGGGTGTTTTATTTCCCAAGTAGAATTGATAATAAATATCACACAAGAAAGGAACATAAATCATGAGAATTGTAAAATTAACTCAGGAAACAAAAAAGAATCTTCTTAACGATCTTTTAAAGCGTAGTCCTAACAACTACACAGAGTATCAGGATACTGTTCAGGAGATTGTTGACAATGTAAGAGAGAACGGTGACAAGGCACTTTTTGAATACACTAAGAAATTCGATAAGGCAGATATCAATGCATCTAATGTAAAAGTTACAGATGCAGAGATAGAGGAAGCGTACAAAGAAGTCGATCCACATCTTGTTGAGGTTATCAGAAAGGCGCTTGTTAATATAAGAGAGTTTCATGAGTTACAGAAACAGAATTCATGGTTTACAACCAAAGAAAATGGTACAATGTTAGGGCAGAAGGTTACTCCACTTAATTATGTTGGTGTATATGTGCCGGGCGGCAAAGCGGTATATCCTTCATCGGTACTTATGAATATTGTTCCTGCTAAGGTTGCGGGAGTCAATCATATTGTAATGACGACACCTTGTAACGCAGAGGGTAAAGTCTATCCGACAACTTTGGTTGCTGCAAAGGAAGCAGGCGTTGATGAGATATATAAAGCCGGTGGAGCTCAGGCGATTGCTGCTCTTGCATTTGGTACAGAATCTGTTCCGAAAGTGGACAAGATTGTTGGACCGGGTAATATTTTTGTTGCTCTTGCTAAGCGTGCCGTATATGGTTATGTTAGTATTGATTCAATTGCAGGACCTTCTGAGATCATGGTGCTTGCAGATGATAGCGCTAATCCAAGATATATTGCTGCTGATCTTTTATCACAGGCTGAACATGATGAGCTTGCGTCAGCAATTCTTGTAACAGATTCAGAAGAATTTGCAGCGAAAGTATCTGAAGAAGTTGATGGATTTGTCAAAGAACTCTCAAGGAAAGAGATCATACAGAAATCCCTTGATAACTACGGATATATTCTTGTGTGTGACAACATGAATGAGGCTGTAGAGGCAGTAAATGATATCGCTTCCGAACATCTTGAGATTGTGACAAGGAATCCGTTTGAACTTATGATGAAGGTCAGAAATGCAGGAGCTATATTTATTGGTGAATACAGTTCAGAGCCTCTTGGTGATTACTTTGCAGGCCCTAATCATGTCCTTCCTACCAATGGTACAGCTAAATTCTTCTCACCTCTTTCGGTAGATGATTTTATCAAGAAGAGCAGTATCATTTATTATTCTAAGGAAGCGTTAGAGCCGATTCATAAAGATATTATTGATTTTGCTACAAGTGAGCAGTTGACGGCTCATGCTAATTCAATCAGGGTAAGATTTGAGTAATTTTATAAAATACAGTACAAGACAAAACAAGCTTAGTTTTGTCTGTTAGAAAGTGACTTTTTTATGGACAAATACAAGAAGATATTCTGGGGAATTGTTTCATTTGGTCTTGCATTATTGACAATTAAGGTTGTGCTTGCTCAGAGTGGGAGTCTCTCAATATCACAGCTTATTGCTATTGCCGGCAAATCTAACAAGCTAATGCTTTTTATAGCCATGTTCTGCTCTTTTCTGTTCATCTTTTTTGAAGGGGTTGCGCTTGTTTCTATCTTGACAAGTGCCGGATACGAAAGAAGCTTATATGATGGTATGTTATATTCAGCGTCGGATATTTATTTTTCGGCTATAACACCTTCCGCGTCAGGTGGGCAGCCGGCAAGTGCATTTTTTATGGTAAATGATGGGATTCCGGCAGGGGTGGTAACTGCTGCACTGATACTTAATCTTATGATGTATACTATATCAATTATAGTTCTTGGGATTGTTGCTGTAATTATCAAACCGTCTGCATTTATCAGTTTTAATACTGTATCAAAGACGTTCATAATAGTTGGATTTGTTGTATTTTCTGTATTATCGCTATTTTTTCTAACTATACTAAAAAAAGGTGAGTGGCTCTTTGGACTGGTAGTCAGAATTGTTAATTTTCTTAGTGAAAGACATATTATACACAATCCTGATAAGATTAATTCAAAGATTAAGAAAGCTATGTCAGATTATGATAAATGTGCAGAATTGATATCCGGTAAAAAAAGGATATTGTTTAAGGCGTTTATCTGGAATTTTTTTCAGAGATTATCTCAGATTATAGTTCCGATGTTTGTATATATTGGTATGTTTCGTAATGTTGATAATGCTTTGGAGGTTTTTGTAAAGCAATGCATGATAACTATAGGTTTTAATTATGTTCCTATACCCGGTGCAATGGGAATAGCCGACTATCTGATGATAGATGGTTTTTCGGGTATTATGAAAAAACATAACGCATTTAAACTTGAAATGGTCAGCAGAGGTATGACATTCTATATATGTGTTGCATTAGGTGCATTAATTACACTAACAGGTTATGTGATAAAAAGGAGGAAAAATGCTAGGAGTATATGATTATACAGTTATTTTGACATATTGTTCTATGATTTCGGGTGTGATTGGAATTATTGTTGCCATGACAGGAATAGGTCACCCGTTTTTTGGAACTCTGTTCCTTCTTATTTCCGGTCTGCTGGACGGCTTTGATGGTAAAGTTGCCAGGAGAAAAAAGGGAAGAACTGATTTTGAAAAAAATTTTGGTGTTCAGATAGATTCAATGGCTGATCTTATTTGTTTCGGTGTACTTCCTGCTGCCATTGCCATATCTCTTCTTCGTGTAAATGGTATTTTTACTGAGCTTGTAAGACATTATGACTATGAAGGCAATCTTTGGATTGTTATATTATTAATTACTATTGCTATATTTTATATTTTGGCTGCACTTATAAGGTTGGCATATTTTAATGCAACAACTGAGGAGCGAAGAGAAACGGCAGAAAAGACGGGGATAGAATATTATTCAGGGTTACCGGTCACTTCAGCTGCATTAGTTTTCCCGCTGGCATTAGTTGTACATTACTGTACAAGAGCAGATCTTACAATATTCTATTTTTTGATCATGCTGATTATGGCTATAATGTTTGTATGGAATTTTAAGATTAAGAAACCCGGCAAGGTTGGTTTTACAATCTTAATACTTATTGGAATTGTTGAACTCGTTGCTACGATTATGATACTTTGTTATGAATGATATGCTTAGATTTTTATATGAAACAAAACCGGGAAGAATCATACTTAGGCCGCTAATAAACAGACCGGTATCAGTTCTTTCAGGTATGATTATGGATAGCAGAATTTCAAAGCTTTTGATACCGGCTTTTGTCAAACACAATAATATTAATTGTAATGACTATATTCTTGATGATATTAGATGCTTTAATGATTTCTTCTGTAGAAAAATTAAATATGGAAAAAGAAATATCAGTGATGTGGGCTCAGATTTTATATCACCGTGTGATGCATTTCTTTCCATACATACAATTAATGATGGGAAAGTTATCAGTGCAAAACAGAGCACCTTTACTATAGCATCTCTTTTGCGAGACAGAAAACTTGCAAAGAGCTTTGAGGGTGGATATGCTTTGGTTTACAGGTTGTGCGTGGATCATTATCATCGTTATATTTATTTTGATTCGGGTAGAAAACATAAAGACAGAAAGATCCGTGGTTTTTTCCATACAGTAAGACCTGTTGCACTTGAACATTTTCCGGTTTTTGTTGAAAATACGCGAGAATACAGTATAATTGATACAGATAACTTTGGAAGATGTGTTCAAATGGAAGTCGGAGCACTGCTTGTCGGCAGGATAGTTAATGATAACAGTAATTCATGCAAGGTTGTCAGAGGAAGTGAAAAAGGTCACTTTGAATATGGGGGTTCAACCATAATTGTTCTTGTAAAAAAGGATAAGGTGAAATTCATTGATAGTTTGAATGACAATATTGATACTAATATAGAAATTCCTGTAAAAATGGGAGATAAATTAGGAGATGCAATATGAGTTATTATATTAAAAAAAGGTGTATTCTTTGAAAAAATAGAGAATGCCAATCAATATTTAACCAAAATCAAAAATAGTAATTCATAATTTAAGAAATGCGAGGTACAGATATGGCAGGAAGAATAGCGTATGTTGAACGCAAGACAAATGAAACGGACATCAAACTGGAATTACATATAGATGGTACCGGTCAGACTAAGATCGATACCGGTATAGGTTTTTTTGACCACATGCTTAATTCTTTTACAAAACATGGTGTTTTTGACCTTAAAGCGATAGTTAAGGGTGATCTGTATGTGGATTCGCATCACACGATTGAGGATACCGGTATTGTGCTGGGTGAAGCTATCAAGAAAGCGATCGGAGACAAGAAAGGGATAAAGCGTTATGGTCAACGCCTTCTTCCAATGGATGAGACACTTGTTATGTGTGCGATCGATCTTTCCGGACGACCATATCTTTCTTTTGATATGAATTTCACTGTTGATCAGGTTGGATATTTTGATACTGAGATGGTTAATGAATTCTTCTATGCTGTAGCTTATTCTGCGGGTATGAACCTTCATATCAAGCAGATCAATGGAAGCAATAATCATCATTTGATAGAGGCAGCATTTAAAGCATTTGCAAAGGCGCTTGACGAGGCTACGCAGATTGATCC
>CAMHMG010000059.1 GCA_946186175.1 uncultured Clostridia bacterium
GAGGATTAGTAGCTATTTCAGCTATAGCAATAGTTGTATTCTTAGCTGTATGGACTTACAGAGATGCTGACAGCAGAGGAATGATGGCTGTTTTATGGACAGCATTGGTTATTCTGGTTCCCAGTTTTATAGGTTTTATTATTTATCTTGTTGTCAGAACTGATAATAATAAGATTACATGTGCCAACTGTAATACAAAAGTTAATTCAAACATAAAGTTCTGTTCTAATTGCGGAATGGAATTAAAACCTGCAGACATAGACATTGATAAACAGGAGGCCTTCAAAAACAGTCAGAAAAAACTGCTTATCGGTATATTTACATCACTTGGAATCACAATTGTATGCAGTATAATGATGATAGTATCATTTATTATAGGCGGCCTTCAGGTTGCAAAGAAGGCTGTAGATTATACAAAAGATATTGATGTTAATGAGATCACAAAAGATGTTACTGATGCACTTACTGATATTGACAAGGCATTTGGCAATGAGGATTTCAATGTTAAGGTTAATGACAATGAAGTTGTAATTACAGGTGATGATGGCGAGGAGATTATTAGTGTAGATAGTGATTCAAATGAAGTTAATATTAACGGTAAAGAATTGCGTAAGTATATCAAAGATATTGGCGGAGATGTAGATATCTCGGATGAGGACATAAAAAAGGTTGAAGATGAGATCAATAAAGCTATCAAAGATAATAATAGTGTTAATATTGGTGATGAGATTAATAAAGCGATAAATGATAGCACCGAGACAGAAGAAAATAGAAACAACAACTAATACGAAAGGATGTGTTTTGTATGTTTACAATTATGTTATTTATTGTATTATTAATAGCTGTTTTAATAAAAATATTGGTATTTGCTCTCAAGGCTGCATGGGGTATAAGCAAGATTTTGCTTACAGTTGTTTTACTACCGGTAATAATGATAGCTATGGCATTAACAGGATTTATATCAATAGCAATAGCTGCGCTGTTAATTATTGGGGTTATTTCAATAATCGCTGGCGTTATTGCTTAGGTTTAGAAGCTTCTTCGATGTTTAATCGGAGGAGCTTTTTTCTTTCATTGCAATTATATATTCTTCAAGGTATAATAAGACGTAATTTTCTAAACTTGAAATTGCTTTTGCTTAAATTATAATATATATTAATACAACATATTTTTACGAAAGGATTTAAAATGTCATTTAATAATCAAATTACCAGCGAAGAAGAATCAATTAGACAGAAAGAGATAATGGAACGCTTAAAGGGGCGTATTGCAGATATATCGAAGGGACTTGGCAGACCTCTTACATATTGCAGCATTTGTTTCGGGTGTCAGATGAACGCCAAGGACAGCGAGAAGTTAGAAGGTATACTTGAAACTATTGGTTATGTGAGAACGGAAAGCGAAGATTGTGATTTTCTTATAATGAATACATGTACTGTAAGGGAGAATGCTAACCTGCGTGTATATGGAAGACTGGGGCAGCTCAAAAAATATAAGAAAAAGAATCCTCACATGATGATCGCTCTTTGCGGCTGTATGATGCAGGAAAGCTTAGTGGTAGAGAAGATTAAGCAAAGTTATCGTCATGTTGATATAATTTTCGGTACCCATAATGTATTCAAACTTGCTGAACTTATAGAAACCAAGCTCGATACGCAGAGCATGGTGATCGATATATGGGAAGGTACTTCAGAGATCGTTGAAGATCTTCCGAGTGAACGCAAATATGATTTCAAATGTGGTGTCAATATCATGTTTGGATGTAATAATTTCTGTACTTACTGTATTGTTCCTTATGTGCGCGGAAGGGAAAGATCTAGAAGACCGGAGGATATCATCAAAGAAATCAAGGAATTAGTGGCTGATGGGGTTGTCGAGGTTATGCTTCTTGGTCAGAATGTTAATTCCTATGGTAAGAATCTTGATCCGCAGATATCTTTTGCTGAATTATTGAAACAGGTAGAGCAGATAGAGGGGCTTAAGCGAATCAGATTCATGACTTCCCATCCTAAGGATCTTTCAGATGATCTTATTGAGGTTATGGCTAATTCTAAGAAGATATGTCGACACCTTCATTTGCCATTTCAATCAGGAAGCAGTAAGGTTCTTAAGGATATGAACCGCCATTACACCAAAGAGCAGTATCTTGAGCTTGTAGATAAGATTAAGACTGCAATGCCTGACATATCGCTTACAACGGATATAATTGTTGGTTTTCCTACTGAGACAGAGGAGGATTTCAAGGAGACTCTCGATGTGGTAAGAAAAGTAAGATATGATTCCGCATTTACCTTCATTTATTCTAAGAGAACAGGCACTCCGGCAGCCAGTATGGAATTTGCCTCTACGGATGAAGAGATCAGAGAAAGATTTGATATGCTTTTAAATGAAGTACAGGGAATAGCTAAGGAGACTTGTGCAAGATTTGAGGGTACTATTCAGAAAGTATTGGTTGAAGGTGTTAACGAGCAGGATGCTTCGCTTGTAACAGGCAGATTATCTAATAATCTTCTTGTTCATTTTCCGGGAACTCCTGATATGATAGGCAAGTTTGTGAATGTTAAGCTTGCAAAAGCGATGGGATTCTATTATATGGGAGAAGCAATGTAATTATACTTGACATTATTATATGCTTGATAAGGTTTATTGAGGTTGATAATTACAAACTGATGTGTTATAATTTGTCGTCGAAATGAATATGTAGCATTTAGGTGTCGGAATAATCATATATTGATGCATGATTAGTTCCGGTGAAAAGGGAAACAGGTGAGAATCCTGTACGAACTCGTCACCGTAATTAGGGAGTAGAAGCCGATATATCACTGGGCAACCGGGAAGATGGCGGATATGATGATCTTCAAGTCGGGAGACCTGCCTAAAGGCTGTACGGAAACTGATGTTTCAGACCACGAGTAATTGGTTGTACGTTTGAGAATGTAGGAGTATTTCATATGTTCTACAATCCTTTTGTGTGCAAACCCTTACCTTTTTGGCGGAGGGTTTTATTATTTGTTGTCCATACATGGTTTCTGACATATATAATTACTACTTACATTTAATGGCAGTCCTTACTGCCGAAGGAGGAAACATGAAGAAAAAAGTAACAGTTTTATTAATGGCAGCATTAATGGGTACATTCTGTTTATCAGGATGTGGCAGCAGCGAGGATACGAATGCAACTGATTCTCAAACAGAAGATAATGAAGAAAGCACATCCGAAGAGGCTTCTGACACAGAGGAAGCTGCTGAGACTGAAGAAGGAGAAAATGATGATAAGAAAGCTGCTGATGAGGTGGCTGCATTAATCGATGCTATATATGTTCAGGAAAGAACTGACGATACAGACAAACAGTGCGAAGATGCAAAAAATGCATGGGATGCATTGACAGATGAACAGAAAGAGCTTGTAGAAGGTGAGGAAGCTGATCCGGATTATTTTGGTAGAGATACAGGTGATGCATCCAAGGATGATGCCCGTAATCAGGATGAAATCGGTGAAAATGAAATCCTCGTAGTAAGCTTCGGTACATCATTTAATGACAGCCGTATAGCTGATATTAAGGGAGTTGAAGATGCATTACAGGAAGCTTATCCTGACTGGGCTGTGAGAAGAGCCTTCACTGCACAGATCATCATCAATCATATACAGGCAAGAGATGACGAAAAGATTGATAATGTGAACCAGGCTCTTGACCGTGCAGTAGAAAATGGTGTTAAGAATCTTGTTGTTCAGCCGACACATTTAATGCATGGTGCAGAATATGATGAACTTATTGAGGCTGTAGAGGCTTATAGTGATAAATTTGATTCTGTTAAGGTTGCTGAGCCGTTACTTGGCGAGGTGGGTTCGGATGAAGATTCAATTAATGATGACAAGAAAGCTGTTGCCGAAGCTATCACAGGCGAAGCGGTTAATGTTGCAGGCTATGATAGCCTTGATGCTGCTAAGGAAGACGGTGTTGCATTTGTATTCATGGGACATGGAACATCACATGCAGCTAAGGTTTCATACAGCCAGATGCAGTCACAGATGAAGGATCTTGGTTATGAGAATGTATTCATAGGAACAGTAGAGGGAGAACCGGAAGATACAGCTTGTGAAGCAGTTATTCAGAAGGTTACAGAAGCAGGATATAAGAAGGTAATTCTTCGTCCATTAATGGTTGTTGCAGGAGATCATGCTAATAACGATATGGCAGGCGAAGATGATGATTCATGGCTTAGCATGTTCAATGCATCAGGCAATTTTGACAGTGTTGATACACAGATTGCCGGTCTTGGTGAGATAGAAGCAATTAAGAAGCTTTATGTTGATCATACTAAAGCAGCTATTGAACAGTAATTTCAATAGCTGAATAGATGTCGGTAATTTAGTATTGAGGTTATTATGAGAAAAAAGAGAACATTATTAGGAATATTATTGTTGTCGATCATTATGATCAGCGGTTGTTCAGGCGGCGAGATTAAAAATGCATCTTCAGGAGCGACAACTCAGGTTAGTGTTTCAGAAAAAGATGAAACTGAAGATAGTGATAAATCGGAAGATAATGCAGCAGATAATAGCGAGGCTGTCACCTCATCAGAGAATGCAGAAATTCTTCAGGATGGTGTATATACTGTAGATTTCAATACAGACAGCTCAATGTTTCATATTAATGAGACTTGTGATGGTAAGGGAACCTTGACGGTTGAAAATGGTGTTATGACTGTACACATTACTCTTGCCTCTAAAAAAATCACTAATCTCTATCCGGGACTTGCTGAGGATGCGTCAAAAGATGGGGCTAAGCTGTTAGAGCCTACAATCGATACTGTAACGTATAGTGATGGAGCTACAGAAGATGTCTATGGTTTTGATGTTCCGGTTCCGTACTTGAATAAGGAATTCGATCTTGCATTAATTGGTACTAAGGGTAAATGGTATAACCATAAAGTTTCTGTCTCTAATCCCGAACCTGCAAGTGGCGAGGGTGATGAGAGCGCTCATACATATGCTTTCTCTGATCTGGAAGACGGTAACTATACGATAGAGCTTACCTTCGAAGGAGGAAGTGGCAAGGCTAGTATATCTTCTCCCACAGCAATCAAAGTATCAGAGGGGACCGTGACCGCAACCATAGAGTGGAGCAGCCCCAACTATGATTACATGCTTGTAAATGATGAGAAATATTTACCTGTTAACACTGATGGGAATTCGACCTTTGAAATCCCGGTTCAGTTCTTTGATAAGCCAATGACTGTGATCGGTGATACTGTGGCTATGAGTAAGCCGCATGAAATTGAGTATAATATTATATTTCATTCCGATACATTGACCGAATCAGAATAAGAGGTAACGGATAATGGGAAGATACAAAACAATAATAACAATATTAATGTTTTTGATAGGACTGTTGGGGCTTCCAGGCTGTAACAGTCCTTCTTCCGATTATACAGATAATATCCAGGATAATAACTCACAGTTATCACTTGTTTATGAAAGCAGCATGGAACTTCAATATGCCGAGAATTTCACAGTGGACTATTATCAGGGTGGATATGTTATAATGACAACAATAATTGATGGTCAGAGATTTCTAATAGTTCCGGAGGGGAAAGATATTCCTGATGATTTGGACGAAGATCTTATTGTATTAAAACGTCCGATCAAAGATGTTTATCTGGTTGCCTCAGCTGTTATGGATATGTTTGGTGAATTAGACGGACTTGATGCCATAACATTTTCCGGTCAACCGGAAGATAACTGGTATGTTGAAAAAGCAAAAGAAGCAATGGCGGGGGGCGATATTCTATATGCCGGCAAATACAGTAAACCGGATTATGAATTGCTTGTCTCTAAGGGTTGTACACTTGCAATAGAAAATAAAATGATCTCACACTCACCGGAAGTTATTGAGAAGCTCAAAGATTTTGATATTCCTACTCTTATAGAGTATTCAAGCTATGAATCCCATCCTTTGGGAAAAGTGGAATGGGTCAAGTTTTTTGGAGCTATGCTTGGAAAAGAAGATAAAGCCCTTGAGATATTCGATCAACAGGCTGCGATCTTAGATAAGGTGAAAACTGATGAAAAGATCGATAAGACTGTTGCATTCTTTTATGTAACCTCTAACGGACTGATCTCCGTCAGACAATCCAATGATTATATACCCAAAATGATTGATATTGCCGGTGGAAAATATATATTTGAGGATCTTGGTGATCCTGAGAATAAACGATCAACAGTTAATATGCAGGTAGAGGAGTTTTATAATGGTGCTAAGGATGCTGACTACCTGATATATAACAGTTCAATAGATGGAGGCATAACTAATATCAATGAACTTGTTGATAAATGTGAGGTGCTTGCAGATTTCAAAGCTGTTAAGGATGGTAATGTGTGGTGTACCACTAATGATATGTATCAGCAGTCACTGTCAATAGGTTACATGATAGAGGATATTCATGCCATGATAAGTGACAGAAGCGAAGAAGAAATGCACTATCTTTTTCAATTGCAATAGTGTAGAAAGACGAGGTGTTGTTACAATTATGCAGAGAAGAAGAAAATACAGATATATATCAGCATTTATTATACTTGTTATTTGCATAGCGTTTTTCTTCGCCTTAAACATTTGCATTGGCAGCGTAAGTATATCGTTGTCAGATATCATTGGAACAATTACCGGAAAAGGAGAGTATGATACTTTAGCAAGAATCGTATGGGATATAAGGCTTCCCAGAACTATTGCTGTATTGATCCTTGGCGGAGCATTGGCACTTTCAGGGTATCTGTTGCAGACTTTTTTTCACAATCCGATTGCAGGACCTTTTGTTCTTGGTATTTCATCAAGCGCCAAAATGGTAGTGGCGATTCTAATGGTCTTTCTCATGAGAAATGCAATTAGAGTTACCTCTGCCGATATGATATTGGCTGCATTTGTAGGTGCCATGCTTTCAATGGGTTTTGTATTATTGTTGTCCCGTAAAGTTCGTGAGATGTCGATGCTTGTTGTGGCAGGCGTAATGGTCGGATATATCTGTTCTGCAATTACCGAGTTGATAGTTACATTTGCCCAGGATGCAGATATTGTCAATCTACATAATTGGTCAAGAGGCAGTTTCTCTGGGATGACATGGGATAATGTATATGTAATGTCGGTCGTTATTGCAATTACATTTGTACTTGTATTTTTACTGTCAAAACCCCTTAGCGCCTATCATTTAGGTGAGGTATATGCTAAGAATATGGGAGTTAATATACGCCGTTTAAGAATATATCTTGTCATTTTATCAAGTGTATTATCAGCTTGTATCGTGGCCTTTGCGGGACCTATTTCATTTGTAGGAATAGCAACGCCGCATCTCATTAAAAAACTGCTTGGTACATCTTCACCTCTTTTGATGATACCGGCTTCCTTTCTTGGTGGAAGTGTTTTCTGTTTGATCTGCGATCTTCTTGCAAGAATGCTGCTTGCACCTACAGAACTGAGTATCAGCACGGTCACAGCAATATTCGGTGTTCCCGTTGTTTTATGGATTATGATGGAACGCAGAAAAGAGAGGTCTTATTAATGGATTATTATTTCAAAACCGAGCAGATGAGCGTGGGCTATAATAAAGAAGCACTGATCAAAGATATCAATATAGTACTTAACAAAGGCGAAATCCTAACCCTGATAGGTCCGAACGGTGCGGGGAAATCAACTGTTTTAAAGAGTATTTCAAAGCAGCTTAAGCTTATACACGGACTGGTATATATGGATAAAGATGAATTGTCATTGATGTCAGATACCATGCTTTCACAAAAGATGGCAGTTGTGTTCACAGAAAAACTTAGATCCGAATTAATGACCTGTGAAGATGTTGTGGCTACCGGCAGATATCCTTACACCGGATATCTTGGCATATTGTCAGCGGAAGATCATTTACATGTTAAGAAGGCTATGGACCTGGTTCATGTTACAGCAATTAAGGATCACGATTTTACAAAGATAAGCGATGGACAAAGGCAAAGGGTAATGCTTGCCAGAGCTATATGTCAGAATCCTGAGATAATAATTTTGGATGAACCTACTTCATTTTTGGATGTTAAACATAAATTAGAATTTCTTTCTTTATTACAGAAGCTTAGAAATGACAAAGGATTGACAGTTATAATGTCTCTTCATGAGTTAGAGCTGGCACAGAAGGTTTCTGATAAGATCTTATGTGTAAATGGTGAATATGTGGATTGCTATGGAAAACCTGAAGAGGTTTTTAAACCGGGTTATATCAAATCTCTTTTTGGTATTGAGTCAGGAAGCTTTGATGAAGAATTCGGCAATATGGAGCTGATGCCGCCTGATGGCAAAGCTGATATTTTCGTGCTAGCAGGTGGATGCAGCGGAAGAAATATATACCGCAGACTGCAAAGAGAGCAAAAAGCATTCGTGACTGGTATTCTCTATGATAATGATCTGGATTATCCTGTGGCAAAGGCGCTTGCTTCGAAGGTGATTATGGCAAAGGCATTTGAACCTGTTGAAGACAAAGTCATTGATCAGGCGAAGAAAATGATCGATTCATGCTGTCAGGTAATATGCTGTAGAGAAGTTTTCGGAAGTATGGAAACTGCCAATAAAGAGATTTATGAATACGCAAAAAAGAGTGGTAAATTATGTCAAAAGTAATTATGATACAGGGAACAATGTCAAATGCCGGAAAAAGTTTTCTTGTGGCAGGTCTATGCAGAATAATGAAGCAGGACGGTTACAGAGTTGCTCCTTTTAAATCACAGAATATGGCGCTTAATTCTTTCATTACAGAGGAAGGACTTGAGATGGGCAGGGCACAGGTGATGCAGGCAGAAGCTGCCGGCATCAGACCTATGGTATGTATGAATCCTATTCTTTTAAAGCCGACCAACCATACAGGCTCGCAGGTGATAGTAGGCGGTAAGGTGCTTGGCAATATGAGCGCCAGAGATTATTTTGAATATAAGAAACAGCTTATCCCGGATATCAAGACAGCATTTCACAAGCTTGAGGAATATGCTGATATAATTGTAATTGAAGGCGCAGGCAGTCCGGTAGAGATCAATCTGCGTGAGCATGATATAGTGAATATGGGATTAGCGCATATGGTGGATGCTCCGGTGCTTTTAGTGGGAGATATCGATAGAGGCGGAGTGTTTGCACAGCTTTTAGGTACCTTGATGTTACTTGAAAGTGAAGAAAGAAAGAGAGTCAAAGGACTGATCATCAATAAATTCAGAGGTGACAAAACGATACTTGATCCCGGTATAACCATGTTAGAGGACAAGGGACATGTTCCTGTAACAGGCGTTATTCCTTACATGGATCTGGCATTAGAGGATGAAGACAGTCTGTCTGAGCGTTTTGGCAACCAAAAAGAAGGTGCCATAGATATAGCTGTAATCCGTTATCCGAGAATATCCAATTTCACAGACTTTAACGTTTTTGAACAGATGAAGGACGTCTCAGTGCGCTATGTAACAAAAGTGTCAGAACTTAATAATACTGATATGATAATTTTACCCGGAAGCAAGAATACAATGGGTGATCTTAAATGGCTTAGACAAAATGGACTTGAGACTGTTATAAAACAACTATCTGAAAGGATACCTGTATTTGGAATATGCGGAGGGTTACAGCTACTAGGAGATATGATCTTAGATCCTGAAGGTGTTGAAGAAGGCGGAACAATCCACGGAATGGGATTACTTAAGGTCGTAACAATATTAAAAAAAGATAAGGTGCAATGCCAGGTAAATGGAAGCATTAATGAGATGGGTGGAATTTTCACCAATCTTTCAGGACTTTCATATAACGGATATGAAATACATATGGGAAACACTTATTATTCGTCGGATAAAGATAATGAAAATGAGATACAAACTCCAATTATCAAATCTTTAGATAATGACAATGTATATGGAACCTATGTACATGGAATCTTTGATAAAAGTGAGATTGCTCTTAGGATCATCAATACACTTGCCCGTAACAAGGGTATAGTGATAGATAACGGAGAATTTGAAGATTATCAAAGCTTTAAAGAAAAACAGTATGACAAATTAGCAGATACACTTAGGAAATATCTGAATATGGAGGAAATCTATGGAATGCTCAAAGAAGCCCATGTTGAATGATCACACAATTGACGAGCTTAGAAATATTAAGGTGGATACTCCTGACAAGATCATTTACCACAAAATATTAGATAATCTTGATCATATTGCAAAACCAATTAATGGGCTTGGAAGATTTGAGAAGTTGACAGCTTTAATAGGAGCAATACATAGATCAGAGGTTATAGATATCTCTAAAAAAGCAGTCATAATTATGTGTGCCGACAACGGAATAGTTGAAGAAGGTATCAGTCAGTCAGGTCAGGAAGTAACTTTAGCCGTAGCTAAAAACATGGGCAAAAAGAGATCTTCAGTTGGCAGGATGGCTGATTCTATAGGCGTTGATACTTTTCCTGTAGATATCGGTATTAATCATGATGGTGATATTCCCGGTGTCTTAAACAGAAAAGTAAGGCCGGGCACAAGAAACTTTAAAAATGAACCGGCTATGACTTTAGAAGAAACAATCAACGCGATATTTATCGGAATTGAATTAGTGTCTTACTATAAAGAAAAAGGCTATACGATTCTTGCATCCGGAGAGATGGGCATTGGCAATACAACTACCAGCAGTGCAGTTGCCGCAGCTTTATTAGGATGCGAGCCGGTTTACGTTACCGGAAGGGGCGCAGGTCTTACGGATGATAAGCTTAATCATAAGATTAATATCATTTCAGAAGCTCTTGATAAATACGATCTATACGGGGCAGATCCTCTGACGATTCTTAAAACAGTCGGAGGCCTTGATATAGCCGGACTTACAGGATTATGTATAGGAGGAGCTTTATATCATATTCCCATTGTTTTAGATGGCGTCATCAGTATGGTCGCAGCACTTTTGGCAGAACGGATTGTACCGGGAACCAAAGATTATCTGATCCCATCCCATAAGGGAAGAGAACCGGCTGTAGAAATTCTTGCCAAAGAATTAGGATTAGAACCTGTTATAGACGGCGATATGGCTTTAGGTGAAGGAACCGGAGCTGTAATGATGTTTTCCCTCCTTGATATCGCTCTTTGTATATATCAGGATCAGACAACATTTTCAGACATCGGAATAGAAGAATATAAGAGGTATAAATGATGATACTCATTATCGGGGGAAGTTCCAGTGGTAAATCTGCATTTGCCGAAGATATGATCGTATCTCTTTCGAAGGAAAAAAAGAAGTATTATATCGCAACCATGAAGGTGTATGATGCAGAAAGCGAAAAGAAGATTGAAAGACACAGAATACTTAGAAAAGGGAAGGGATTTATCACTCTCGAACAGCCTGTAAATATACAAAATGCGATCGATAAAATCGATAGTCGTGAATGTAATGCACTTTTAGAATGTATTTCAAATCTGACTGCTAATGAGATGTTTTTGGGTGATATACCCAAAGTTGCTGACACAGTTGCAGGCAAGATAGTTGACGGAATCAAACAATTAAATGATAATGTTTCGCAGCTTGTAATTGTAAGTAATAATGTCTTTGAGGACGGCAATGTATATGACAGTGCAACTATGGAATATATTAAAGCTATGGGGCTGATCAATGAAAAATTAGGTATGCTTGCTGATTCGATTATAGAAGTTGTTGCAGGGATACCGGTATATATAAAAGACTGTTAGGCTATTGCGAAACTCTATATTTTCTTCTTAGAGTTGTGCATATTATATAGCTCCATTACAGACACGCTCTCGCTCCGTCTCCGGCGTAACGGTACATAATGCACCAAAATACGGTGCATAAGTACCGACGCCTGCGACAAGGTCTGCTAATGGATGCTATATGTAATATGCACAACTCATATACACTTTTCAATGAGTTTCGCAATTGCCTATCTAAATAATAATGAAAGAAAGGAACATTAATAATGTATCTGATAAAACCTTTAATTATCGCTTTATCGCTATATTCAACTATCCCGGTTCCTCAATTCAAGTGGGAAGATAAGGATATGAGATACATGCTATGCTTTTTCCCGTTGATCGGAGCTATAATAGGCATAGTTTTATACATATGGAATTACATTTGCGGCATATTTGACATTAGTGATATATGTTATACATTTATCGGTTCTGCGATACCGCTGATCATTACAGGTGGATTTCATGTAGATGGTTTTATGGATACAATGGATGCTTTTCATTCTTATAAAGCTAAGGATGAGAAACTGGAAATACTTAAGGATTCTCATATTGGTGCATTTGCTGTTATTATGCTCGCTTTATACGGAATGATATATATCGGATCATTTTCTGAGATAAGAGATGATAAAATATTATTCATCCTATGTTGCGGATTTTTCTTATCGCGTTGTCTTAGCGGTATAAGTGTTGTTACTTTTCCAACTGCTAAAAAGGATGGTATGCTTTATCAATTTGCAGACAGTTCTAATAAGAAAATTGTTAAATGGAGCCTTATAATTCAGGCATTTATCTGTATTATAATAATGGTCTTACAGTCTGTATTATCTGGTGGTTTAATTGCTTTAGCGGCAATTCTTTCATTTATATATTATTATTATCGTACCCGGAAAGAACTTGATGGAATTACCGGAGATACAGCCGGATATTTTATACTTATATGTGAATTAAGCATGATAATCGTTGCAGCATTTATAAATGTATATATCAGATGATCAGGAGGTTTTCAATGAGACTTATAATCGGTGGATATGCTCAGGGAAAGTTAGACTATGCTCTACAGAAATATCATGTAGATTCCCGGAATGTCTTTGACGGCAGTATACCTGATAGAGCAGAGGTAATAAATGGTACAGTGATCATCAATCATCTTAATACTTATATAAGACAGAGTATGACAGATGGCAAATCACCTGAAACGGAAATATTTGATTTTATTGATAAATATCCTGATTGCGTGATCATAACTGATGAGGTTGGTAACGGAATTGTACCAATAGATGAATTTGAAAGAGGATTCAGGGAAACAATCGGACGAATACAGATAGAGTTAGCTAAAATGGCAGAAGAAGTGGAGCGTGTTATATGCGGAATCGGTCAAAAGATCAAATAACCATTGTTCTTATACGACATGGAGAAACAAAAAGCAATAAGGAACACAGATATTTGGGAAGAACCGATGAAGAGCTTTCAAATGAGGGAATTATTAAGTTAAAAGAATTAAAGAATATGAATTATTATCCCGAAATAGATCTGTTATATTCAAGCCCTATGAAACGCTGCGTTCAGACTGCATCCATTTTGTATCCATATATGCAACCGATTATAGTTTCGGATTTCAAAGAGATAGATTTTGGTATCTTTGAGGGTAAGAATCATATTGAGTTACAGAAAGATGAAAGATATCAGGCTTGGATTGACAGCAATGGTACTCTGCCCTTCCCAGAGGGTGAAAGTAAGGAATCATTTATACAAAGATGTAATAAAGGTTTTTTGAAAATATTAGAAGATATCAATGCTTTTGATAATGATAAAATGCCCGAAACAGTTGGAATGATAGTACATGGAGGTACCATTATGTCTATATTAAGTTCATTTTATGGCGGAGATTATTATGATTATCAGATAGAAAACGGTAAGGGATTTATTATGACGGTTTTTATTAACAATATAAAAGCTAAGATTGTTTCGGTAAAAAAATTATAGTAATTATATAACTAAAGGAGGTTTAATATAATATGCAGTATCATATAATTGCATTTTTCTGTGGTTTTATATTAGATCTCATATTGGGCGA
>CAMHMG010000060.1 GCA_946186175.1 uncultured Clostridia bacterium
GATACAGACAAACTGCTATACGAGATATACTTTGTCCCGAGTTTCGCTAGTCCTTTACTATGAAAGTTAAGGAATCAAGCTCGAAGAGCGCAGATGAGTTTTACTTTCATGTATACATGATGCACTTGGTGAAGTAAGCTCCTCAAGGAGCGCAACTTAAGCCTTAGTGCTGTTCTGTTAGTTGGACAGGGCAGGGATCATAAAAGTAAGCTGGTTGATACGTTATATAGATCCACATACTTTTTTGCCAGCCGCCCTGCCCCTACGGCAAGAGCTGTTTTGTATATATTTTCGATCAACAGCACAGTTATGATTGAATATATCAATAAAGTAAATTCGAAACTTTCGAAAACATTGAGTATTGTGAAACGGCGAGTGCAAACGGGTCCCGAAGCGAGTATGGCTGGTTATCGGAGCCGTTCACAATAGGAAAACGTATAAAAGTTTCGAACAAAGACTATCATATATTCAATCATAACTGTGCGTCCGTCAGACAAACAGCTCGACAAACCCGAATTTATTCTTCCTCTGCTTCGGGTCCGTTTCCATTATTGGAAATGTTGAAATAGAATCCTTTTTTAACAGGTGAGAAAACAAATCCAAGTATTATTCCCAACATGAAAACAATTGCTCCAAATGTCAATAGATTCTTTCTTGTAGTAATTCTTTCACTGTTAAAGAAATTGAATACATTTCCTTTAGCAGCAGTAATACCTGTATCAAATGCGCCTCTTGCAGTGACTAATCCGGAATCGATAGCGGTCTTTGCTGTTGTAAATCCCTCGTTTACAGTGTTCATCATTTCATTCATAATAGTACCTCCTTTAAATGTGATCATTAAACTATTAGCTGGAAATATAAAAACCCCTGACACAAGAATAATCTTATGTCAGGGGCGAATAATCGCGGTTCCACCCTGCTTTCGCCTATCTTTGTTATGTTGATCATCAGTATGTCATACACAACACAGATAAGTACGCTTGTTTTGACGATATCGGAGTCACCGGTCACTATTAATGACTGCTCAGAGGTGGTCTTCCAAAAGAATCCGAATAGGCTTATTCCAGAACTTTAACCGTAGTTAAATTGTAAGCCCTCTCTGGAAACGGAATACTGATGTACTGTCCTCATCAACGCATTAAACAAATATTAAATATAAAGTGATTGTAGTCTATAAAGAACGAAAAGTCAATTGCAAATTGTTGGAGTTTTATCAAATTTCACCCGGATCAACATCAGATCTTAATGTAGATAGAATATATCCAGCCCTTATAAGTCTTGCTTCCTTTGGTGAATTGAATGTTATACCATGTTCCGCTTTTTGTTTTCTTAGTCTTTAATATGGCTACTTTTTTGTTTTTGCCTACAGTCGTAACCCGTTTAGATAATACACTTGCCTTCTTTCTGACGTTGACTTTGGAGGTTTTGACTTTTCCCTGCTTGACAGCTTTGACTTTACTTGCGGGTATGTATCCGGCAACACCGCTATAGCTTGTTCTGTACCATTTTGTGCCTGCATCGTCATACACCGCAAAGGTCGCTTTGACAAATGTATTCTTTTTGACGGTCTGTATAACCTCAGAGTTTACGTCCATTTGCGAATATATATCTGATTCTTTGGTTGGAAGAATAAGCTTTGTATAGCTTGTCTTCGTATATGGACCAATAATGTTTGAAAATTCGCCAAAGGATGATGAGCCGTTTATAGTTCTGTATGCCCGTATCCTGTAGTAATAAACCTGACCCTCAGAAAGCCCGGTGTTGGTAAATGAATTCTTATTGGCGTCATTTATTGTATATATAAGACTATATTCACCATTTATGGAGTTTGCACGATATATCTCATATCCATTAATGTTAGCTCCGGTTGTCCAGCTTAATGTTATGCTGTTCTTTGTCTTACCGGTTGAAGACAGATCGTTGATAACAGGAATCGGTGTGGGATCCACTATTTTGAACACGATGTTTTTGGTTCCGCTATATCCGTTGATTCCGGTTAGTGTAATGTTTGCTGTTCCGGGTGCTGTGTTGTTGGAATAAGCAACAGTATAATCGGTACCGCCTACAAGTGTCTTGCCATCTATAGTTACGGTCAGATCAGGAGTTATTGCAGTCCCTGTATATGTCTGGTCAGGGATAGGTGTAACAATTGTATTTAAAATATTGTTTGCAGTAGGAACATAGTAGAAATTCATGTCAACATTGGTGGTGATACCGGGTACAGTTCCTTTGCTTGAATACTGCCAGTATTGGAAAGCTCCGGGATAGGTGGTTGAAGTTGTATAATTTGCAAGCCATATCGGATAATACCCGCTTATAACGTCAGCATTTAAATGATTGTTAAGCATATCAGGATTGGCGTAAACCATCGGTGTGTATTTCTGTGTCTCCTGAATTTTTTCGCAAAATGCAAGGCAGACATCAGTTGCCTCATCCTTTGACAGTTTGGCGGCTCTAAGCCTGCTGGTTGCAGGGGATGCAAATTCATAATCAAGAACAAGAGGGAGATTAATATTTCTGTCTCCGATCTTGTCAAGAATAAACTGTGCTTCTTCGACAGCTTCTTCTTCGGTAGTTGCCTGAGAGTAGACGTATAATCCTACATTTAATCCGGCAGCAATTGCACCGTCGACATTCTGGGCATAGTGTGTATCATTGATCATTTTTCCTGCTGAACCATAACCGCGGGCACCGACACGAATAAATGCAAACTCGATGCCGGAAGCCTTGACCTGTGCCCAGTCGATAGGTTTTCCGTTCTGGTATTCTGATACATCGATACCGTTAACAATGGTCAGACCGTCGAACTTGTCCTGATGTGTGTAAGTTGTATTCGTATATGTACTTACAGTCTGTGAACTCCCCAAAGTACTAAATGGGGTGAAAGAAAATCCGTTATCATCAAGTCCTGTACGCCCGTCTTCAAAAAATTCTTTTGGTATATCTTCTCCTGAAAGTCTTCCAGCGCCGGGATCATCACTGCCTGCCGCCTGCGAAACAAGACAAAACGGATTCAATATATTAGCTATAAGAAATGTTCCAAAGGATAATATTGATAATTTCTTTGCAAGTTTTGTCAAATGGTTTTTCTTCATTATTATAATAATCTCCTTAAATCAATACGCTCATTTTTTCCACGTCGACTGCGTCTCCATGTTTGAACTCGCAAAAGTGTTGATTTTTTGTGCAAGCACAAAATCAACACCTTTGCTCATTTTTTCCACATTATATATGAATGCTATATAAAAATCCAGTGTTGTTTTCTGGAAACACTATGATGGTAGGGTGATTATGTGAAAGGATGGTGAAAAAAAGTTTAAGAAAAACTGTATTAATTATGTATAATTGGTTAAAATGAGTAATTATACACTATAGAAAACCTATTTATTATAAAGTTTTTGGGCAAAGTGTAAAATTGCAAAAAAGTACTTGCATTTTGTATTTTTATATAATATAATCATCACTGTTGTTACGGATATAACACATTATAGATACGGGCCGCTAGCTCATTTGGTAGAGCACCTGACTCTTAATCAGGGTGTGCGGGGTTCGAGCCCCCGGCGGCCCACTGAAGGAATCGATTTGATGTCATGAACATTGGGTCGGTTCTTTTTTTGTTATAATTGGAAACTGCGTAATAACCCTTTACATTTTCTGTGTTTAACATTAAAATTATAAATATCTATGTATACATAAACCGGAAGAGGTTAGTGACATGGAATGATTTGAATATTAAGCTGATATATCGGTATTTTAATAAGCTGGGGAAAAAGAATGGCTGAGAGATATATAATGATCCATGATATCTTAAGTGAGCATCGGGATCGAATGTTAAATCTGAAAAAATATTATCCTTTTTTTGTCCTTTCTGAGACTGCATTTAATCAATATAAGGACGGAAAGTACAGTGAACTTGACATGGGATATATTACCATGGCAACGCTGAGATTTTTTATACAGGAGAATAATTTCAAAGAAAGAGAAGTGACCTACGAAGAATATGAACAGTTCCTGATCGAGCTGCTTCGCAGAGATTTTATGCTGTCTGAGACTGAAGATGAAGAGAAGGAGCTTGTGGGATATATATTTGATAAGATCAAGAATGATGGAAAGGCATTTGCTTTTTCTTATTATGATCCTGAACAGAGAAAGAGGATGACCGCCAGAGTCAAGCTTATTGACAGCAGGATAGTTGATGGCGTAGTGTTATACCGTGTCACCACTGAGGGGATTGAATTCTATCTTGACACTAAGGAGATCAAGGACGAGAGCAATATTTCCGTGCAACAGCTTCTGTTAGAGAAAATGATTGAGTCAGAGAATTTTGCAGGCGGCATAGAGGTTGTAAGGAGAATCAATAATGAAGTAAGTAAGCTGTCTCTTCAAAAGAAAGAGGTACTTGAGCTTCTAAGTTATGATATAATTGCCGGCGCTAAGGCAAGCGAGGATTATATGTCGACCGTGTCGAAGTGGTTTGATGAAGAATCCAAGCTGTTTGAAAAGAATCGTGCTCTCATAGATAAAGCTTTTTCCAAGGCCAATTCGTCAGATGAGAGTATTGACAGGAATAATGCGGTACTTTCAGAAATCCATAAGTTAGATACTGAGCTTAAGAGAACAATAATCCGTCATGGACAGCTGATAAGAGAGACGATAGAGCTGCAAAATATTGCCGATGAGATGATCGGCAGAGCCAAGCTTAGAAAATTAAGACCTGTATTTGATTTTCGGAATGCACTTAATATGTGTATGAAGGCCGATGCTCCGGAAAGTCTTTCCGTGATGATCAAGCCTTTATTACAGCCAAAGCTTACAAAGAGTTTTAATATTGAAAGCATCGACAGAATGCTTGTGAGTAAGGCTGATAACAGTGACTATGGTGAAAAGATTGAGAAGAAAGAGATTGATCCTGATTTTAAATATGAAGATGAGATAGAGGAAGAACGAATTAATAGTAATTACGCAAAATTATTTGAAGAGCTCTTAGAACAGTTATGGAAGCATGGTAATACTACACTTTCTCTTCTCATGGCTATATATGAGATCAAATTTGGGAAAGAGATATACGACAACGGAGATGTCTATTCGTTTCTGGTTCATTTGGCTCAAAAGGATAAGTATGACATGAGTAAGATGTCTGATAAACAGGATACCTTTCTTGAGGGAATCGTAATGGATAATATGAGCACACCTAAGCGTGAACAATATGCAAAGATGGCTTTTGAGATATCATTTAACGAAGAAGAGTTGCTTAAGTTCGGACAAAAGGATGAATACTGCGTGACGGATATGAGATTTAATGCAGTATGAAACTCAAGTTGTGTCTTCATGAAAACTATTTTGGGCATAATATGGAGTCGGAAGCTAACAGGAAAGATAATAACCGAATCATGAAGTGAAAAGGCAGAATCAGGAAGGATCAGATATAGATATGGAAATGAATAACCTGGAAAAAGCAATGGATATATATGCCCGTCTTGTGACGGGAGAAGAGATAGGCAGGAGTGGAGCAAATGCCTCTCTTTATGAAGATTACTACAGCAATGCAGAGGTGTATGAAATCTTAGGCATTCTTCTTAAGAAACTTAATCTTCATATATATGAATATAAGGAGTGTCTTTTTCTGTCGCCCGGAGATGGTAACAGAGTGTTCGGCTATTCCAATGAAGAGCTTAAGCGTGCTATGGGTCTTAGATATAATCGTGAGTTGTATCTTGCGTTCTTCATTATCTATGAAATTATGCTCTCGTTTTATTCCGATTCAGCGTCTTACCAGTTTAAGGAATATATAAGACTTGAGAATGTTGTTGAGGATGTCACTAAGTCATTGTCGGTATTTACAAAGGATATTGTGATATATGACATGGACCAGGAGAAGGAGGAGAGTTTCAAGACCGTAGCGCTTTTCTGGGATGAACTTCCTGCAAGTACATCTGAAAATCAGGAGGATCTTCGTGCCTCCAGAGCGTCAAAGTCAAGCTTTGTGAAGCTGGTCTTTAATTTCCTTATAAATGAAGACCTGTTTGTTGAAGTGAGTGGAAGATATTATCCAAATAAGCGGCTTAAGGCTTTGGTTGAGAATTATTTTGAAGAGTACCGTGGAGAGATATATGATGCGTTATCCCGTAAGAAGGAAGAGGTTTTGGGGGATAATCGTAACAATGACTAGATTGATGCTTGAGATTATTAGTGTTCAAAGGTGGACAAGATAACGATAAATCAATGGCTTTGAACATATGAGAATGTACGAGGAAATCTATAGAAAGAAATTACGTCATAAGGATATAAGAATAGATTAGAGGAGCAGTTATGCCTAACATTAATAGAATTCGAGTAAATAATGTCAAATATAATTTTGGAACTCAGGGCTATGATGATTTTTCCATGCGCATGTATGGAAAGAATACCTTGTACGACCTTGCCAATGGTGGTGGTAAGAGTGTGCTTATGCTTATGCTTTTACAGAACCTGATACCTAATTGTACCTTAGATGAGAAGCAGCCTATCGAAAAGCTTTTCAGAACAGGTGGTGGAAACACTACCATTCATTCTCTTGTTGAGTGGAAGTTAGATGATAAGGATATAAAGGAAGGCATGCGCTACATGACTACCGGTTTCTGTGCCAGAAAAGCAAAGGATGGCAGTACGGATTCGTCAGCGGATGACGGTACGTTGTCACTTCCTGATGAGGTGTTAAAAAGTGCGGTTTCAGGTGCGGGTACCTCTGATGGTATTGATAAAGTATCGTCTAAATCGGTGGTAAAGGACAATGCTTCAATCGAGTATTATAATTATTGCATTTTCTATCGTGATTACAATGAAAATGATATTATAAATCTTCCCCTTCAGAATAACAAGGAAAGGATTACTTACAGCGGACTCAAAAATTATCTAAAGGATCTTTCCAAACGTAATCTGAATATCAAGGTATATGTATTTGAAAGAAAGGGAGAGTATCAGCGTTTTATCAGCAGATATGGTCTCTTTGAGAGCCAGTGGGAGATAATCAGGGGAATCAATAAGACAGAAGGCCACGTCCGTACATATTTTGAAACCAGATATAAGACGACGAGAAAGGTGATCGAGGATCTTCTTATTGAGGAGATAATTGAGAAAGCATTTCTTGTTAAGACCGAGCAGGATGATGTCAATGAGGATATGGCTAAGACACTTCTTGATATAAAGGATAAATTAGTCGAGCTCTCTAAGAAGAAGAAAGAGATTTCCAACTTCGATAAGGAAACGGAGCTTATGCATTTACTAGAGGGCAGGGTTTCATCTTTTCTGAAATTATACGAGGAGAAGGACAGATTAATAAGAACCTTGTCGGATATATATGCGACAGGGGAACATTTATGCGGACAGGGCGAAGAAGAAATAGAGAAGAAGAGAAAGAAGAAAGAAGAGCTTGAGGAAAAGCTTAATCTTCACCGCAGAACTATAGAGGAATTGAAAATAATAAAAGACCAGCATGAATTAAGCTTAAGTGCTGAAGAACTTGCCACTTCGCAGACACACATAATAAAGGCAGAGGAAGAGCTTGCAGCTGCTAAGAGAGAATTAGAGCTTAAAGAGAGTATCAATGATTATCTCCAATATTTGAAGGATCGTGCAGAGGTACAGGAGAATCAGGCAGTAATAGATGCATCAAAGGAGGATAATTCTGATATATTAGAAAAGCTTCACATTTATGCTTACACTAAGAAAAAAATAGATGATGAGAAGTTAAAAGATTTGAGGGCTTCGCTTGAGGCAAAGAAGACCTTGTTGTCCCAAGAATCAAACAGATTAGAGAAAATGTCTCTTGTGAGGGAGGAAAGCTCTACTGCCCTTGCTGTTGCCAAGAGTCATAGAGAACGTTATCTCGGTGAATATGAGCAGTGTATGGAGGAAATCCGAAAGGTAAGGTCAAGTATCTCTCTGCTTGTTCTTTCTGATATCGGGCAGCTGATGGAGGATCTTGAGAAGGAAGGAAAAGAGTTAGAAAAACGAGAGACCGAAGCTTCCGCAGCCTATAATATGGATGTTGAGAAGATTGCTGAACTTAAACAGAAGATCTTTGAATATAATATAGAACGCGAACAGTTGATCAAAGAAGCAGAAGCTGCTAAGAAACAGCTTGCAGTCTACCTTGAGAATAAAGACAGACTTAAGAAAATGCTTCAGATATATGATGTGAAGGAGCCTGAACGATTATATGATACCGTTAAGGAAAGAGCCTTCAAACATACGATAGCTATTGCTAAGCTTGAGGAGACTATCAGACGCGTTGAGAAACATTTGAATGGAGCACGTGAAGGAAGGATCATAGAAGAAACGAGCGCCGTAACAAAGGTTAAGGATTATATGGAGAGCAGACATGGAAAGTTCATTCTTTCCGGCGTGGATTATCTGTCTGCACTTCCGCCTGTTAATCGTGAGGATCTGCTTGGACGCTTTCCTATGCTTCCGTACGGAGTTGTGGCTGATGATTTTGAATTGATAGAGGATGATGTGAAAATCCATGAGCTTGATCTTGGCAATCAAATGGTGCCGGTGTTTGACAGAAAGAAATTGGAGTCACCATATATACCTGAGCATACAGAGGGAATGATACTGCTTGCCAAGGAACAGAGAGTGTTTACTGAGGAAGAGGCATTGCAATCGGAGATTGCGCGCTTGGAGAATGAGTTGGCCGGGCACTTGGAAGAACTTGATTCGCTTAAGGAACTTGAAAAGACTTATGACGAGGATCTCATTTACATATCTGCCCTGCATGGAGTTTCTCTGGAAAATGCTGAGGGCAGGGTGAGAGAGTCTCAGGAAAAACTTATTGAACATGAGCGGGGAAATGAACAATATACTAACCAATTAAAGTCGACCGAGGCTCATAAAGAACAGTTGATGAGCGAGATTTCATCACTCAAAGAAAAGCTTAGTATCAATAATCGTGATCGGATTAAGGTTGCAGGAATTGTCTCAAAGAGTAAGCAGTCGGATGAGGTGAAGAGACAACTGGATTTCTATGAGGCTGAAGTCAAGAGACTCACTAATGATACAATGCAGGCAGAAGCTGAATATGAAAAGGTAAAGCTTGCCGAGAAGGAATTATCCGGTCAGGTTGCATATATGGAGGAACAGATCAGTGACACCTTAAAAGAGTGGGAGGAGCTGTATAAGGAATATTATGTGGATGACAATTTGACCGCGATTAATATTTCTGAGGATAAGCTCCGGGCTGAATTCATGGCGGCAGCTACACTGGCAAAAGAGGCCGATATATTATTAGATGATAAGCAGAAACTTATAGAAACTCTTAAAGTCAGCATGGAGAGAAGCTTAAAGCTTATCGAGCGAAGAAATATAGACATTGATGAGCTTGAGAAACTAAGGGCAGCGGGTGAATTGCATCGATCTGATGAGGATTATCTAAGCCAGATTTCAGGTTATGTATCACAGATATCCGTAAGGTGTGATCAGTTAAGAGAAGAAACAAAGAAGAAAGAGAAAACTGTCACCAGGATAGAGGGTAGAATTGAACAGGCGATGTCAGCTCTTGGTGAGAGATTTGGAGAAGAGGCATTAGAGAATCTAAATAAGATTCTTGACAATATGAAGACCGTGACGGATAGCACGATTGACAATTCAGATGATTCAGACAATATGCCTTCCGGTATTGTAGTATACAGCAGGGAAGAGGTCGTTCAGGCGTTGGCCGAAAGTGACAGAATACTTAAAGAGATTTCCGCTGATATTAAGAAATATAATGAAGAGTATCAGAATTATGTTAAGAACCACAGTGTCATTGTTGACCTATATAAGGATGTTAAGAGAATAGTGGTATCGGAAGAGATTGATGTCAGTGCCGGCGCTGTTATTGCGGGCAGCCAGGACGACATAAGAGAGACCTTTGAGGAAAGCCTTCTTTCGTACGATAAGAGTAATAAGTCTTTGGCAAGAGCAAAACAAGAGCTTAACAACTTTAAGTCACAGACAGCTAATACCTTCTTTACAATGGGAGCATTTGAACTTTCCAATTCTCTTAAGGAGGATGTGGAGATTCCGGATACCTATGATGATGCGAAGAACCTTCTTGGTAATATACGTGATATGATATCCTATATCGGTCTTGAAAAGGAGAGAGTTCTTCAGGGCATTGAGGATATGGAGGCCATTAAGAATAATTTTGAAAATCAGTGTATTGAGCGCTGCAAGGATGTTAAGATGGAGCTTGATAAGCTTCCCAAACTTTCACGGATCATGCTGGATGGCGAAATGATACAGATGGTGAATCTTACCATCCCTTATGTTAAGGATGAATTTGTCAAACAGAGGATGTCTGACTATATTGATGAGGTAGTAAGTGGCGCAGACCGTTTTGATGATAATAATGACCGAATCAAATATATGAAGAATATGCTTCTCTTAAAGAAGTTATTCGGTGTTATGGTTACCGATATGAATGCCATTAAATTAAAGCTTTATAAGAGAGAACGAATCAAGGATCAAAGCCGTTATCTTCGCTATGAAGAAGCGGTTGGAAGTACCGGTCAGTCGCAAGGTATATATATTCAGTTCCTTGTTTCTATAATCAATTACATTTCCGGAATGTATGCTCCGGAGGCGGAGGCTTCTGATCTTAAGAAGGTAATATTTATTGATAATCCGTTCGGAGCTGCGAAGGACATATACATTTGGGAACCGATATTTGCTTTGCTTGCTACTAACAGTGTACAGCTGATTGTTCCGGCCCGTGGCGCAACGCCGGCGATAACTAATCGCTTTGATGTTAATTACATCTTAGGTCAGCAGTTGGTAGGCGGAAGACAGCAGACTGTCGTAGTGGACTACAGAAGCCAGGTAGAGGCAAAAGAGATGGAGTATGAGAATCTGGAATACAGTCAGGGTACTTTTGATTTTCTATGATAATACTTGGCAAGCAGCCGTTACTACGACAAGCTTGCTTGGGAGTAGTTACGGATATTTGCCAAGTTAACAAAGATGAGTGTGTAGACCGAAAGGTCGGAACACGAATTTTTGTAGCATCACGAAAGCTTCGAAGAAGCGGAGTGATGCGTATTATCATAGAAAAAAGGAAAGAGAGAGAAAAGTAGCATCACGAAAGCTTCGAAGAAGCGGAGTGATGCGTATTATCATAGAAAAAAGGAAAGAGAGAGAAAAGTAGCATCACGAAAGCTTCGAAGAAGCGGAGTGATGCGTATTATCATAGAAAAAGTGTAATTTTATATGAACAGGAGGAATTGGTATGCTGAAGGATACAAGTGTAAAGATAATTCACAGAATGTTTGTTGTTATGGTTGCATTAATGATTGCTGCACATATCTTCCGGTTATGTGATGGCGCTTTATCACAGGTTCATGCGGCTTCTGACGGCTCTTTGTCGGTCACAAGAATGTCCAAGGCATATACTCCTTCCGGTTCATATGTGGATATATCATTTGATGTCAAAAATAACACGGCTTCGGAGGTGACAGGCGTATCAGTGATAGATCAGACATATATTATCAATGCTGATGGTGATAAATGGACACCTTATGAATTTCAGTATTCAACCCGTACAGGGGTTGGTGCTTGTCCGAATCCTGTTAATGCAGCTGCAGATGAACTTGGCTATACCATAAAAGCCGGACAGACGGCAACATTTTATATGCGAGTGTATAACTGCGCCGACAGACCTGTTGGAACATATAATGATTTTATCAAATTAGGAAGATTAAGAAGAGAACTTGTCTCTTCATATGATCCGGGTACCGATATGACTACCATCGGATGGAAGGAAACAATTGAAGCGGAATATACTAATAATATTTCGGTTACCAATATTGTATATAATCCGCAAAATGCAGCTGTTACTATGGGGACAAGCAGTAATGTAGGTTCCACAATAACAGCTTTTCCGGATGTGATAGATTACGGAACCATCAATCTTTCAACTGCAGGAGAGGATGTACTATCACAAAGCACAGGTTTCTTTGTGAAAAATACAAGCCCTGTCGGTGACGACGAGCACGGTAATCCTCTTAATATTACTGTGGACTTCGGATTGAAATATACAGGTGACGAGTATGGTGACTACTGCTTTGGCTTAAGCAATAATACCTTTGGCGGGATGAGCTGGGCACCCCTTCCGCCGGCTACAGATACCGAGTTTCAGACTGCAAGCGGAAACTTAACTCTTGATGTGTCGGAATATATTGCAGGTACATATGAGACGGAGCTTGTGATCAATACGGTACCATTTGCGGCTAAGGTTAACGGTAGTTCCGACAATATTAATGGGTCTCATTCCATACCGGTTAAGGTTAAGCTTACGGGAATTAACCCCAGACTTCCGCAAAGAGTTGATGATATTTCCGCTTCTTCAGGCAATAATCAGGTCGAGCTTACGTGGACAGCGCCCAAGGAGGATATCAGTTACAGTGTGTATCGTCGGGAGGGTAAGGAGACATCTCTCAATCCCGATGCATGGACGACTGCTGAGTGGAATAATTATGAGTGCTTAAGCACATTTGGAATCATGGCTAAGGATGACGGAACATATATATTTGTGGACGGAACTGCGGAGAATGGGAAGACCTATTCTTATGTGGTGACGGCAGGAAGTCCCTTCAAGGGCTATGCGTCTATACCGGTAAGTGCAGCTCCTAATAGCGTGTATGTCAGCAGAATCTTAGCGCCTGATGATGTGTATGCATCTGAAGAGATTGACGGAGTAGGTCTTAGCTGGCAGTTAAATGATGCCTATGGTGGAAGAAACAATAACGGTGAATCCATGGTAGACCATTTTAACATTTACCGTGACGGAGTGCTTGTGGCACAGGTTATGCAAAGTGCCGTAAAAGACACAATTAATCAGGGATTGATAGATGACGGAAACGGCAATTCTCATTATGGTATCAAAGGCCATGAGTATCAATGGGAAACCTTTATTGAGACTCCTGTGACAGGTAAGGCTTACACCTTTAATGTGTCAGCGGTTTCAATATCCGGGCTTGAGGGATATCTGTCAGAGGATGTGCCCGGTATGGGCGTACCTGAGACGCTTGAGATCATTTCACACACTGCAGTATATTATCCATATTATTACGAGGAATATGATAAAGGAATAAGTATCCCGGCAATATGCGTAAGTGCAGATGTGATTTCTTATGGAGATAATGCTGATAGAATCACTGTCTGGAGAAATGAAGGCACAACTTCCCCTGATACCGGTGCGGCTCCTTATATCCCGTATAAATCAGAGAAAAAGTCCTTTGACGATATGAACGTTGTTCCCGGCAAGGTATACACATATACAATACGGGTTACGGATTACATGGGCGAGGAGAGCAATTATTATACATTTACTGCCAAAGCGCAGGATGGTATTGTTTCGTCAACAGTCGACGTGGATTGGAGAGTGGTTGACGGAAAGAAAGCCCATATGGAATGGAGCGCGGATACTTACTATGATTATGATCTTGAAAAGAGTATCTATACTGCCGAGTACAAGGTATATCTCAATAATCAATTGATGAAGGAATTGTCGGGGCTGGATTCATACATTTATGAAGATGACCCCGGTGCTGACGGTACATA
>CAMHMG010000061.1 GCA_946186175.1 uncultured Clostridia bacterium
CTGATCTGCAAATGTAACGCAGCTTGCTATAAATGAACTTCTTGTTACAATGCTGTTAGACTCCTTCTGGAGCTCCTGCGCGGATGACCAAAGATTCTGCATATATGTTCGAAAATCACTGCTCTCCAATTCACCGAAATATGTTTCAACCTCAGAGACCACATCATACTTAGACTGGTAGAACTGCTCGCGTCCGACTTCATTGCGATATGCCTTATCAATAAAACGATCTCTTACAAGTCTAAGATCAGCAACTTTAGCTCCCAATCCATACTGGTTCTTACCTACCGCACTGTTACCGAATGTTTGATAAGAGAGATCTGCCATTATAACCTGCTGCCTGGAATATCCTTCCGTCTCTGCATTGGTTATATTATGTGCCGTTGCATTAAGCGCATATTGACTTGCCTGCATACCTGATGCTCCAACATAAAAATTACCCAATGTAGTTGCCATAACCGTCTCTCCTTTCTCTCTTTAATATATTAGGTAATTGCGAAACTCTATTTTTTCTTTCTTGAGTTGTGCATATTATATAGATCCATTACAGACACGCTTTCGCTCTGTCTCCGTCGTAATGGTACTAAATTCACACTTCGTGTTCATTAAGTACCAACGACTGCGCCAAGGTCTGACAATGGATGCTATATGTAATATGCACAACTCATATACACTTTTCAATGAATTTCGCAATTGCCTATTTAATATATCACTGTTTTGTATCAAAAGAGGATCTCGATCCTCCAAGTGTTGCTCCGCTATATGCTGCTCCACTGTAATTAGCTGTCTCAGGTGCCTGATTAAGTGACTGAACAAGATTGATTGAATATTCAGTCATCTCTAGTGCTTCTTTTAGCAGCTCCTGATTATGAAGATTAACCTGCCTAAGCTCCTCAACCTGTTTGATCATCTTATCCTTAATAGCGATCAAAGGATGCTGAAATTCCGGCTGTTTCTCCATTGCAGTAATGATCTCAGAAACAGTAATGGTCTTCGCATCCTTTCCTAATACTGTTGCAATCTCGGTAAGTACTTTGTCTCTTCTGTGAGCCACAGCCGTAATATCATCTACTATCTTCTGTTCTCTTGCATTAGCATCTGACAAACGCTTAAGATCGTTAGCTACTATTACAGGAGTCTTAGCCATAGATTCCTTAGTAAGCTCTTCATATAATTTGCTTTCTTCTTCTAAAACCGTAATAAGATTCTCTATTAAGCTTGCCATACCATTCTCCTTTGACGCTCTACGATATAAGAGATGCCCATTACCTTGTAATTCCTGCATCTCTATGAATATCATTAAATAGATTTTGCTTCAAATGCTGCAACAAGTTTGTCAGCAAAGCTCTCAGGGCTGACATTATATGTTCCGTTAGCTATTCTTGCAGAAAGTTCAGAAACCTTGTCTTCTCTAATATCTGGAACGTCTTTGAGAGCATTCTTAGCTATCTGCATATCCTGTCCGAAATTAGAAAATGATACCTTATCTAATGTAGATGCTGTTCCTATTGCATTAGTATTATAACCTTTTGAAATTTTAGATGTCCCATATATCTGGGAAATTTGATTATATGCTCCAACTCTCATGGTTACACCTTCCTCCTTGATCATTATCGAATTACTCCGATAAACTATAAAGATATTTTAATAAACTCATTTATTATATCGGAAGAATCTCATAAATCATTATACTTTTTATTAAAAAAGTTATATTAAAGAAAAACTGCCGGAACTCAAACCTCCGGCAGTCCGTAATAATACTATATTATCATTTGTCGATGAATCTCATCCTTGCAGCTTCTCTATGCTTCTTCGCAACAATCGAATCATCTTTCTTATACATATCATCTAATTTACCCATAAGATTGTCCTTGCATTTCTGACATAATCTTCCTGAACGAATCATAACTCCACAACTTTCACAATCAAGACCCACTCCGGATTTGTCAGAAAATGCCAATCGCTCTTCTCTGATCCAGTGCTGAATCTGCTTAGCAGTCACGTCATTAGCAGCTGCAACCTGTGTAATATTCTCTGTAGGATGCTCTTCAACATAAAGCTTTACTTCCTGAAACTTCTCCTCTAACTTCTCCTTACAGCTCTGACAAATATTAGGACCCGTCAGATAATTAAATAATCTTTTGCATTGTCTACATGTTCTTACTTCCATATACGCAACCTCCTCCTAACTACATAAGACAAATCTTTACGAATATCCGCGACCTATAGCCACCACTGCACAATAAACTATTTCTGTTCCATGTGTCTTAAGTGCCTCAGTACAACAATCCATCGTAGCGCCACTCGTATAAATATCATCCACCAATAATACTGTATCTAATTTTACATCATTTTCACCAACTTTGAAAGCATTTTTTAGATTTTTTATTCGCTGTTCGTCATTTAATTCTTTTTGAGGAGCTGTGTCATTACACCTTATTAAATAATGTGGGTACATAGGGACGTTAAGTCTCAATGATAATTCTTCCGCTATAAGCTCCGCCTGATTATATCCTCGTTTCCTCCTTTTATTAGGATGTACAGGCACCGGCACTATACCATCAAACGATATATCTTTCAAAATGCTTCCATGCTTCTTCATTATACAATCTACATAGAAGGCGGCATAGCTTCTCTGATTATTATATTTGAATTCATATAAGGAGTCCTTGACCCTATTCTCATAAGATAGAGCCGCAAAGCATCTCACAAAGCTTTTAGGTATTTTTCTGCAATCATCACAATACTCATTTTCTTCATCTTCTATCATTTTCCCACACTTAAGACATACCGGTTCATTAATCCAGGTAATACCCGCCTCACAATTCTTACACATCCCCTTTTTCCCATACGGTCTTATCTGCCCGCAGAGCGGACATCTCTCCGGAAACACCAGATCTATTATATTTCCCGCCAACTATATCCCTTCCTCCTCATCTATTCCTTTTTTCTTCTCTACTAATTTATGCAATTTCTATTGTAACTCGCCATTGCCTCAAACCTGTCCAAACTCCCTAAGCCGCAGATCTAAAGAAGAATACCTTTTCTGCTCATCATTATTCCTTATCATCGTCTCAACCATATATCCGTTGCCTACAATTACAACACAGTTCTTCGCGCGTGTTACAGCCGTATATAAAAGATTCCTGTTCATAAGAATCTTTGGTCCGTTAAGCAGTGGAATCACAACCGCAGGGTATTCACTTCCCTGTGACTTATGAATTGTTATCGCAAATGATAATTCTAACTCATCAAGCATGTTATAAGGGTACCTGACCTCCTTGTCATCATCAAAGACAACAACGACCTCCTCGTTATAATCATCAATCTCCTTAATCACGCCCATATCTCCATTAAAAATCCCAAGCCCCTCCTCAGTCCTGAAACGGCCCTTTTCACTGTAAATGCACCATTCCAGCTTGTAATTATTTTTTATCTGCATAACCTTATCGCCTTCTCTAAAGATTATGCCATTTTCCAGCTCCTTCTCCTTCTTATTGTTATCAGGAGGATTCAACACCTTCTGCAATTCAATATTTAATGAGTTAACTCCAAGCGGCCCATTTCTCATCGGAGTCAATACTTGTATCTCAGATGACGCACACCCTACATATGGAGGAAGTTTTCGCAAAAGGAGTGCTCCTGTTTCAGCTAATGTCTCGTTAACTCCTTCACGCGGAACATAAAAGAAATCCTTACTCTTGTTATCAAGCAATATAGGCTCACCTTTATTGATCTTGTGAGCATTCTCAACTATGCTGCTTCCGGCCTCCTGTCTGAATATCCGCTTAAGAGACACGACAGGTATCACTTCAGAGCGTATTATATCTTTGAGAACATTACCTGCTCCGACCGATGGCAACTGATCCTGATCACCCACCAATATTAAATGGGCGCCATAGGGAACTGCCTCTACAAGTGCATGCATCAAAGACTGGTCTACCATAGACATCTCATCGATAATGATTACATCAGCCTCTAACGGATTATTAGCATTTCTCTCAAAACCCGCTATTTTAACCAAATCATCCTCCATTCCTGCTCCTGAAATCTCTAATAATCTATGTATCGTCTGCGCTGCATAGCCTGTTGCTTCCGTCATCCTCTTCGCAGCCCTTCCCGTCGGTGCGGCAAGCATAGGCTCATATCCTTCATCAACAAAATATCTGATGATCGCATTGATAGTTGTTGTCTTTCCGGTTCCCGGACCACCGGTTATCACTGTCACTCCGTTCTTAGCTGCTTGAATCACAGCTTCCTTCTGCATCTCATCTAAATGAATATTTGTCTCTTCCTCTATCTTACTTATTGCATAGTCAATACCATGTATCTCTGTATTCCTTGCAAGGCCCATTTCTACAAGCTTTCTTGCGGTTTCTCTCTCCTGACTGTAATAATAAGGGGTATATACAACTTCCTCGTCCTCTATCTCCTTGATAAGGACTTTTTTATCCACAGAAAGATTAAAAAGCTGAGTTTCAACAGTATCCACCGAAACCATATAGTCATCTTCATTCATTGGTTTTTGCTCAGCATCCTTTGCTAACAGTTTCGCAGTCCATTTAATCAAAGTAAGCTTAGGCAGATAAATGTGCCCAAGTCCCACTGCCTGATTAAGTGTATATAATATAGCTGCACGTATACGAAACTCAGATTGAAGTCCTATTCCACCACGCATTGCAATGGCATCCGCGGTTTTAAACCCCACCCCGCTTATATCCTCAGCTATCTTATAGGGATTCTCCTTAACTATGCTGTAAAGTCTGCTACCGTATTCAGTGTATATCTTAACCGAAAGAGCAGAAGATATTCCGTATTTTGAAAGAAACATCAGCGCTTCCCTCATCTCTTGTTTCTCTATGAACTGAACTCCGATTTCATTTGCTTTTCTCTCAGAAATTCCCTTAATCTCCGCAAGTCTTTCAGGCTCATTCTCAATAATCTTAAATGTATCCTGTCCAAATTTTTTGATAATGCGCTTAGCCATAATTGCACCTACGCCTTTTATTGCTCCGGAGCCCAAATATCTCTCCATACTGTATATATCATCAGGCATTGAAACCTCATATTCAGAAACCTCAAACTGAAGTCCATATTGACGATTATCCTTGTATTCTCCTGTGACCTTGATATACATTCCCTCTTCAACTCCCGTTATATAACCGGTCATAGTCTCATCATCACCGTCATTTGTCTCTACAGCAAAAACAAAATATGTATTATTACTGTTTTTAAATATTATTTTTGAAACAACTCCCTGTTTTTCCATAAGGCACCATCCTATTTTTATGTATATATCAAACAACTTATAACTGTTGCCGAATATGCACGTTAACTTTATGTTATCAAAGTATAAGTTCACATTATCATTTGTGTAATCAAAAGTTCATATAGATTATACTCACTGTTAAAAGTAAGCGCATACAGAGAGTTACACAATCAGCCGTCACCTTACGGCTCGATTTCTTGGACTTTCAAAGCAATCGACTATGGATAAAATGGAGGTATAAGATAATATGAACGTCGATGTAGATTCAAAATACCCATCCTTTGAGAACCGTGATTTATATGTTGAGCTCGGAGAACATATTGCTTTTTACAGAAAGCGCGCCTGTCTGACACAGAAAGAGCTTTCAAACAGAATCAATATTTCCCGTGCATATTTAAGCAGAATTGAAACTCCCAACTCAAGTCAATCCTTTTCACTTGAGATTCTATTCAATATTAGCAGAGAACTCAAAGTTCCTCTCACATATTTCTTTGAGCCTTTCCCGACTCCGGGCAAAAGCGCAACAATAAGAAAACCCAACAAATCCGACAAATAATGAATTACTGATAAAGGGCAAGGTACAAAGTACCCTGCCCTTATTTCAAGAACGCTCCCTGAAATCAATTAACCTATGCCATTACCTTTGTCAATCATTGACTACAACTAGCACAACTTCTTAGCAGCCTCAATATCCTCTAACGTCAAATCATTATTACTGATCATCTCAGCAACAAATTCAACAATATCATTATGATTCCAAAAGCTTATATGCTGTTTATATAGTTTCTTTCTGTAAGTACTCTCAGGAACAAGTACTTTATACGTATAAATCTTTCCATTCCTAATTAACTTCAAGTATTCCTTTCGAACTAATTTCGAAAGAAACGTTGATACAGTCTGAGACTTCCATTCCTTACCGTAATAATCATTAACTCTGTCAAGCACATCCGACAGAACCGGTTCCTTCTTGCAATCCCAAACAGCCTTCATGACCAGCTCTTCGCTCTCGGTCAATTTCTCTAATTTCATGCACTACACCTCTCATCATTTTATAATCCATAGTTTCTCTTCATCTGTTGATAAAGCTGATTAGCAAGACCTATACCTTCACCTTGTTCTGTTGCTGCCTTAGCATATTCCTGTGTCTGCATATCTTTAAAATATGTAGTATACATTGATGTCGAAGAATCTCCGTCATCCGCCTTCATGACAGTCTTCTCCATCCCTTTGTATATCTGCTCCACAAAATAAGCCTCAAACTCCTTGCACGCCTTCATAAGCTCTTCTTCTGATGTTTCTTTATCTACGCCTGATAAAGTTTTCTCTAATGCGTCCTTGGAAACATTAGATACATTAGAATAATAATCGCTATAATAGCTGCTTGGATCAACTCCGGTTATAGCCATATAGTCCTCCTTATCTACATCTTTTATTTTAGTATATGTATACCCAAGATGTCAACAAACAATAAGTAATTTAATAACTGTTTAGCTAGCATCTTGCATTTAATGCAAAATACGTACGAAAATATATATTACACATTACCTACGTAAATTATTAGCCTGCTGAAGCATTTCATCCGTAGCCTGTATAGCCTTAGAATTCATCTCATATGCTCTTTGAGCAACAATCATATTGACCATTTCATCTGCGACCTGCACATTAGACATTTCCAGATACCCCTGATGTACTGCACTCTTCTTAAGCCCTTCGTTAGCACTTTCCTCTATAGGCGCACCGGATACAACCGTTTCTTTATACAGGTTATCGCCCCCCTGATCAAGTCCTGATGGATTATTAAACTGCACAAGACCTATCTTTTTGTCATAAGCCTGTCCGTTTGCAGTGTCCTGAAGCGGCACCTTAACCTGAACATTCTTATCAGTGTCATTATATTCATAATAAATGTCACCCTCACGGTTAACATATATCTGTCCTGTGGTATTATATTCCTTACCTTCAATATTAACCGTTTTCGGTATTACTATATTGTTATTATTCTGATCAAGAACGGGATGACCATCAGATGTACAAAGCATTATTCCATCATCTGTATTCATAAGGTTAAAGCTTCCGTCTCTGGTATAGCAGACATCACCGTCTTCATTCCTAACCTTAAAAAACCCATCTCCCTCTATTGCCATATAACTCGGATAGTCTACCGATTGCAGATTACCCTGTGTAAAAACTGTCGTGATAGATGCAGTTCTCGTTCCAAGTCCAACCTGTGCAGGTATTGGCTTATTCTCTCCTGTATTATTAGTAGACTTCGACTGCAAAGTCTGATACAAAAGTGACTTAAATTCCACTGTATCTTTCTTATAACCCGTTGTATTAACATTTGAAAGATTATTTGCAATGTTATCAAGATTTGTCTGCTGCGCGATCATTCCCGATGCTGCAGACCACAATGATCTCATCATAATAATTACCTCCTAACCCATAGTTAAATATAATCAAACCTATACCCTGCCTATCTCGTTAACAGATTTGTCCAAAGTTTCATCCATAGTCTGAACAATCTTCTGTCCGGCTTCATATGCTCTGGTAATCGTTATCATATCAACCATTTCTTTAATAACATTAGTGTTGGACATTTCTAAATATCCCTGATGCACTATCGTTGTATCATCTGCCTGCAGCCCCGCTGCCTCAGTTGCATCATACATATTCTCCCCATATAGAAGCAATGCCTGTGGATTGTCAAATCTTGCTATTCCAATTGTCGCCAGCTCGTTGCCGTCAACAGAAATCGTTCCCTTTCTGTCAATAGTAACATTGACCGCTGTCTGCGCTCCGGGTATCTGAATTGTTCCACCATTCGAATCCAACACATAATCCCCATCCTTGGTAACAAGATAACCTTCCGTGTTTACAGTAAATGATCCATCTCTTGTATATTTCGTAGTTGTCTCACCCTGCTTGTTTGTGAATTGAATGGTAAAGAATCCGTCTCCACTAAGCGCCAGATCATAAGTGTTACCAGTCTCCCTCAAACTCCCTTGAGAAAAATCATGATAGGTCTCTCCTACCTTGACACCCAGATTCATATTACCAATCTTATAGTGAACACCGCTGTACTCATTATCGGTATGAATCCGAAGTGTAAGCTCATCATCAAAGGACTGGGAGGTCACACCCTGTTTTTTGTAACCGGTAGTGTCAGAATTAGCCATATTGTTAGTTATAACATCTAGGCGTTTCTGCTCATTAACCATACCGGTCCATCCCGTGTAAAGACCTCTTACCATCTCGTCACTCCTTTTCTCTTGTTAAAACTTCGTATCTATGAAGCTTCCCTTCATAGATACGCAAAAGGCTCAGTGCTAACGCACATTCCAGTATGCCTGTCGTATCGTAAAAGATACATTTTTCTACGAATCTCGCAGTTAATGCGAGATTCTAACTAAACAGTTACATACCACCTACTCTTCTTCCATAGCACCACTTAGAAACTCTATATATTTGCCAGTACCTATAGCTACACATGTAAGCGGATCTTCTGCTGTCATTGTTGTAATACCGGTCTCTTCCTCAATCAATTCCTCTAATCCGTGAAGCATGGCACCCCCGCCTGTAAGAACTATACCTCTGTCTGCTATATCTGCCGCAAGCTCCGGAGGAGTCTTCTCAAGCACTGAGTGAACTGCTTCAATAATCTCCTCTGTAACCTCCTCTAATGCCTCAACAGTCTCTTCTGAGGAAACCGTAACGGTTCTCGGAAGACCTGTGACCAGATTCCTTCCTCTTATATCCAATGTCAGATTCTCCGGTCTTCTATAACAGGTTCCTATCTTTATCTTGATCTCCTCAGCGGTTCTCTCACCGATAAGAAGATTATGTTTCTTCTTCATAAAACGGACTATTGCCTCGTCAAAATCATCTCCGGCAGTCTTTATCGAGGTGCTTACCACAGTACCACCCAAAGATATTACGGCTATATCGGCGGTTCCTCCACCTATATCAACTATCATATTACCGCAAGGACGGGAGATGTCTATTCCTGCTCCAATTGCTGCCGCAACAGGTTCTTCAATGATCGACACATCTCTTGCTCCTGCCTGATAGGTTGCATCCTCTACAGCCTTCTTTTCAACTTCCGTAACACCACTGGGAACACATACAGATATTCTTGGTCTCCTCCCGAAAAAGCTCTTTCCTACTGCTTTCTGTATAAAATACTTAAGCATCTTCTCTGTTATCTTATAATCCGAGATAACTCCCTGTCTTAACGGTCTGACTGCAACGATATTGCCCGGAGTTCTGCCAAGCATAAGCCTTGCTTCTTCGCCAATCGCCTTAATCTTATTAGTGTCCCTGTCAAAAGCCACAACTGAGGGTTCTTTCAAAACTACCCCTTTACCTTTAACGTACACAAGGATACTGGCCGTACCCAAATCAATTCCTATGTCTGAACTTGCCATTATTATGCCCCTTTCATATATATATCGCCCAAAACAGATTGTTTCTTAACACGATAAGGTAAGTTTTTATTTATTTTTATTCTTTTTGAGAATTACGAGACTCAAATCTATTGTAGTAAATACATTAAGTCTTATCTCTACCACATTCATTATCTGGTCTAGCTCTTTCAAATAGCTCTGCCATTTTGACACTTTATTATTAGCTATAAATCTCTTCTTGATTCCGGAAAGTTGTCTGTACTGCTCCATCTGATCATTGATGATATCCTGAGCCTGCATTCCGACAAGACTATACCCAAACAGTTTGTCCATTGCCTTGTTGGCAAAAATTATCTCGCCTGTATCATTATTCTTGACAAACACTGCATCCCTGATATGATCATAAGTCTCTAAGAAGCCTTGCCTTATCATATCCTTTTTGACTACCTGTTGTTTTTTGAAAATAACCTCCTGTATAAGCTTAGCTGCAGTAGTCACAAAGTGCTGTTCATTTTTATCAAATTTTTCTTCTCTGTTGACATCACCAAAAGCTATATATCCTCTTGAATCAACTCCTGGCAGCATCATTTCTATTGCAACGAATTTCATATTGGAACTATACGCAAGTTCAGTTATAAATGGATGCTTTGACTTAAAAGTACCCGAAACACCGTTCTTTTCACCTATGATCTTCTCTATCTCTTTGATCTCAGAAACCGACAGCTCCATACGGTCAAAGAAAATATGGTCGTCATCCGACTGATTCCACACATAATATTTTACCGCATTCTCTGTCTCTTTATTCTCCATATAAATGCCAATATATGAAACAGACAGGTACATACCTATTCTCTGACACATCTCACTAAGTCCCGTTTCGCCTTGCTCTAAAGCTATGTTAAGAAGCTCTTGCAGAACCTTTCTTTCCTGTTTCTCTCTCTTTAATTTGAACTCGGTTAATTTCTTATTCTTGACTGCCTCTTCAACACGGTCTTTGTCATAGAAAGCTGTAACTATTGAGGATGCAAGCCTCCACTGTGCTTCAATCACATCACTCATTTCTACAACGCCCTCACCATCTATAGCGGCAAGCACCCAGAAGGCTTTGACTGCTTCATCAACTGAAATTGGTGCAAATATCATACGAACAGGTATCCCACCCAGATCAATATCTATGGTTTTGGAAACATTTTGAAGCTTGGCCTGCTCTCTTATCTCATTCATTCTCGCCTGTATTTCAGGACGTTCAAGAATATCGTAGAACACCCCCATATTCTTAGCAGGTCCTATCGGATTCGTGATCAACTTTCCATCTTCAGCTAATGCAACAATAAAGTAACCGGCATGAGCCCCAACACTTTCCGCCATCACCTGAAGCCTGCTGCCAACCTCAATAATATCATGATCCATGTGAACATCCAATCCCTGCTGTTCAACTGACATGGCAAGTTTTTCCTCACTTGCTATTATCATGTCGGCTATCTCTTTCTCCAACTCTTTTTGTTCGGTTATATCATTAAGAAGCCAGGAAACCTCTGCCTCACCATCAGAGATACGATTAATGGTCAAATGTCCTTCTACCCATACCATAACACCATCATCTCTGACTACACGAAATGAATTGTCTAATTCAGCGACTCCATTTGCTATAGCCTGATACATAGAGTCAATCACCGCATCCCTGTCGTCGGGATGAATATAATCCTCTGTAAGCTTGTTGCCCTGCCTAAGTGCATCTACGTTCATACCAAGAATTGACGCATTTGCAGATATATACTTAAGAACTCGCTTTCCGGCCTGAAATGATTTAACAATAAGAACACTTTTCATCTTAGAGATTGCATTAGAAAGGTATATATTCTCATCAAGTCTTGCCAGTTCTTCTTTTCTGTCAAAGGCAATCACTTCATAGTCAGTAAGCATCCCATCATCATTATAGTTATAATGAAGAAGAATACGCACAGGAACAAGCTCCTTTTCACCTGTCAAAAATCTGCATTCATAAGAGCTTTCATCCAAACACCTTTCAACGGCACTTCTCATATCCTCCTCAAGTCCCTCGACATCATCAGGGCAGATCAAATCTTCAAGATTCACACCTTCTTCATAAAGCTGTGCCCTACTATATCCATATTGATTGATGTTCTGAGATGCATATTCAACATGACGTTTACCATTAATATCCATACTTACATGAAGCGCTATGATCCTTCCGTGATTAACTATCCTCTCAAGAGTAAGACTTCCGATATTCATATCTGCACGAAATTCAAACATCAATGTATAGATCAATATGTCATCAATGCAAGCCTCATTCACAAGACCCGAAACAAGATGTTCCTTCCCGTCAGCAACCATTCGTATCCTGTGCCATATCAGACTTTTCTTGTTCTTTAACATATTCCAGAAATCTGCCTTTGTAAGCACTCTTCCCGGTTCTATATGGATATTTTTCACTTTGCCGCCAAGCAAGGTCTCAGCTTCATCGTTAATATCTAAGACCTTTCCCGACTCAGCTTCAAAAACAATCATAGGATATTCGATATATGCCGCAAACTCTTTAAATATATCTATTCGTCTCTTATCCAACGCTATAACCTCCTGCAATCTTCTGTACAATAATCATTCAATATCTTTAATCAAAATCATCTGCGATGTCTGTTCACTGTAAGTTAGAATTTGATCTGTGGAATATCCGAATCCTCCTCATCATTTTCCTTTTCCTTCTGATCCTTAGGCGGTTCAATAGCACCAAAAGCCTTATCTGTTATAGACTTAGTCTCATTGCAGGCCTTAACAACACCCTCAACCGATTCCATAAGACTTGCCATATAATTGCTTACATTCTCACACTCACGCTTCATAGAGCCACGAATTGTGCTGACCTTCTGTCTTGCCTCAGAAAGCATTCTCTCCTTCTCACCCTCCGCGTCAGCGAGCATTTTCTGGCATTCGGCATTGGTCTTAGCTGTTGACTGTTTATACTCTTCCTCTGCACGTACGCGAAGAGTATCTCTCTCCTCCTCTGCGCGTCTTATAATATTAGCGCTCTGTTTCTCTGAATCCTCTATTATATTCTTACTTCTCTTTTCTGCATCAGTCACCATATAATTGCTCTGACTCTTAGCATCAAGCAGAAGCTTGTCACTCTCTTCTTTGGCAGACAAAAGCATCGCCTTACTGTTGTTTTCTGCCTCTTCCATCATCTTCTTACTCTTGAGCTCTGCTTCCTTTAACATAGTATCACATCTCTCATTAGTCTCAACCAGTGTTCTCGAGATGACCTCAAGCTTCTCTGTATAAGTTTTGGAATTCTCCTCCTGTTCCGCCAGCTTCCTGTTCGCTTTGTCAAGCTCCTTCTGAAGAGATTCATTATATTTCTGCATATTCTCTATTGCCTGATTAGACTCAGAACTCATGCTATCCTTAACAAGCTGCAAATTCTTAACCGTCTCAGACAACTTCGATATTGTCTGTTTAAGGTCCGCAACATCCTGATCATGTGTTTTTTTCATATCATCAATATAGGTATCTACCGAGGCTTTATCATAACCTCCAAATGATACAGTTTTGAATTTCTCTTCTCTTGCCATTATAATAAACCTCTTTTCTTTTCAATAGTTTGTGCGAAGCGTAACGTCATTTCGACCTCGCATCATTATATTATAGCAATTATTGTGC
>CAMHMG010000062.1 GCA_946186175.1 uncultured Clostridia bacterium
CGGTACTCTTCTCGGTCTTATTTTCCGTTGCTTTATTCTCGGTACTCTTCTCGGTCCTATTTTCCGTTGTTTTACTCTCTGTACTCTTCTCGGTTTTATTTTCCGTTGTTTTATCCTCAGTACTTTCTCCAGTCTTTTTTTCTGTTGAAACAGAAGATATTATTTTAACTGATTTAAGATTTCCATTATTATCATATATATACTTTACCTTACTTCCATCAGGGTAATCAGCCTCAATAATCTTACCCGAAATATCATACTTATATATCACAGAGCTATTTTTTGCATGAGATACATATTTAATATTGATACATAAAATATTGACTATAACAACTAATGATATAGTTAATATACTATTCTTAATCCATAATTCATTAGACCGGTTCATTTCAGATCCTCCTCGTAATTTAAGTAGAAATAATAAGCTAATATTTTTTGATTTCCAATTAATAATGTATAAAATACACTTTATTTATTAAACAAACAATACATATGTCGATTTTTGTAGTTTTAAATACATAATTTGTAATAAATTAATAAATATAATTGCTACGACTATTATTAATCTTACTTGTAACCGAGAAGCTTATTAAAAACAGGCAAAAATAAGAGCTTTACTGCTTTGCCATAACAATAAAAGACCTATCAACAGATATTGTCTGCTGATAGGTCTTTATTTGTTTTGTTAGGCTTTTTTTAATATGTTTTTAACCCAGATGCTAATTGTTAATCTTATACTTTCAAAGGAGCCTTAACTTAATCGCATTGACTCATTCATCCGTTCCTTTTTCATTTATCTTATATTTATCCAGATACAGCACATTCAGATCCACATCCCCCATTACTCCGGGAACACTTCCTGTATTGGAATGCTGCCACATATAATAATCTCCGCTATAGCCTGTAGTCGACGTATAATTCGCCAGCCATACGGGATGTTGGTTTTCGTTAGTCCATACTTTTTCGAGAAAATTCCGGCTGCTATAAAGACATGCATCATATCCATATGAACGTACAGCATTGCAGAATGTTTCAAAGCAATGATTAATATCGTGAAGATTCATAGCATATTTGGGGAAGTGACTGAAATCCTCCCAGTCATAGGCTATAGGAAAATCAAGTTCCTCACCATCTAAGACCTTCATCATATAATCAACATTTTCTTTGACCTGTTCTGCACTGTTCTCTTCTGCGTGCCAGTAAATGCCGACCTTTAAGCCCGCTTCCTTAGCATACGTTATATTATTTTTGTAGAACTTATCTGTATACTGACTTCCATCATCAAAACCGCCGATTCGTATTATAACAAAGTCACAACCGGCCTCCTTCACCTTAGTATAATCAACATCCTCCTGCCATCTTGATACATCAATACCAAGAGAAGTATTATCATTTTTATAGTTTGTTACAAACGAAGCAAAATCTTCCTTCGGCTTTCCTGATGTATCATTACCTGCATCCTCATTATTCCCGGAAGAAGATGACTGCTCGATCACATTGACGACCATTTTACCTGTGGTCGTGTGACCGGCCTTATCAGTTAGTTTCAGTGTCAACGGGTAAGAGCCTGTATTAGAAGTATCAACTTCGCCCTCCGTCTCTAACTCGGGTAATTTATCAACATCATCAGCATAACCCACATAATCTAATATATAAAAAGGATTACCCTTTTTGATGCTGACTGTGTCGGGAAGAACAAGAAAGACAGGCGCTGCCACATCATCTTCTACCTTCAGCTCCTGTGTTGTCTCTTCAACAAATTCCTCTACCGTCTTTTTCTGTTCTGTAGTCGGCTCAGTTGCCATCTCGGTTGTTGATACCGTAGCTCTGTCCGCTGCAATCTGTGCAGCAAGGTCATTGTCTGTTTCAGTATTCTCAGTGGTGGTTGAATCAGAAAGTTGATCAGAAAACATATCCTTGACACCCTTAATAATGAAAAGGAACAGTCCGATCATAACCACTATTCCGATAAGGTAAAAAATAATCTTTTTTTGCGTATTGTCATTGCCCATATTACTAATCTTTCCACTTTTAACTACATGATATGGGTGTCAAAAATAACTTTCGACACCCAATGATATACAAATTGTTACGTTTTATGTCAACCTCCGACATACTTATCCTTACCGGAAATTCTCGCCATGGCTCTTGCCAAAGATGCCCTGGAAATATGATATTCCATAATACTCTGCTTCTGCGCAAGCTGTTCCATAGCACGTTCTTTTGCTTCCTTTGCTCGAAAAACGTCTATCTCCTCAGGTTTCTCACATGAATACACGAGAATAACAACCTGATTATGATTACATTTCATGATTCCATCTGAGGTTATCGCCACGTGCTCCTGTCCGTCAGGAGTTTTGAACTTGATCTCTCCTATCTCAACAGCAGTTGTCATGCTCTCATGATTAGCCATAATTCCCATCTTACCATCAGCGCTTAGGAAAACCAGTGATTCGCATTCGCCTTCGTAAAACACTCTGTCACATGCAATTATTTTAAGTTTAAATGTATTCATAAGAAATACCTCTATAATTTCGCAGCTTTCTCTTTCACATCTTCAATAGTACCGACATTAAAGAATGCAGTCTCGGGATATTCATCCATCTCACCGGAAAGAATAGCCTTAAAGCCTTTGATCGTCTCTTCAACAGGTACAAATGCACCGGGTACACCGGTAAAGTTCTCGGCTACATGGAATGGCTGCGACAAGAAGCGCTGCATCTTTCTCGCACGATATACAGTCTGCTTATCCTCATCCGAAAGCTCTTCCATACCAAGAATTGCAATTATATCCTGAAGTTCTTTGTATTTCTGTAGTGTCTCCTGAACAGCTCTTGCTGTATTGTAGTGTTCTTCACCAACAACATCAGGCTCAAGAATTCTTGAAGTTGACTCTAACGGATCCACAGCAGGATATATACCCTGCTCTACAATCTTTCTTGAAAGAACTGTTGTTGCATCAAGATGAGAGAAAGTTGTCGCAGGAGCCGGGTCAGTCAGGTCATCTGCCGGCACATAAACTGCCTGAACGGAAGTTACTGATCCAAGTTTGGTAGATGCTATTCTCTCCTGTAATTCACCGAGATCATTTGCCAGTGTCGGCTGGTATCCAACGGCTGAAGGCATACGTCCAAGAAGTGCAGATACCTCAGAACCTGCCTGAACAAAACGGAATATATTATCTATGAACAGAAGAACATCTCGATTTCTAACATCACGGAAATACTCTGCCATTGTAAGTCCTGTCTCAGCGACACGCATACGTGCTCCGGGCGGCTCATTCATCTGACCGAAGACTAGCGCAGTCTTTTCCAATACTCCGGATTCTTTCATCTCTACCCACAAGTCATTACCCTCACGTGAGCGCTCACCTACACCTGTGAATATCGAATATCCTCCACTCTCAGTTGCTATATTTCTGATAAGCTCCTGAATAAGAACTGTCTTACCAACTCCGGCACCGCCGAAAAGTCCGATCTTACCGCCCTTTGCATATGGGGCAAGCAGATCGATAACCTTGATTCCGGTCTCTAACATTTCAACAACCGGACTCTGCTCTGAAAATGCAGGCGGTTCTCTGTGAATACACCAATGTTCTGCGCTATCCAGGCTTCCCTTATCATCAAGAGGCTCTCCTAACACATTGAATAGTCTACCAAGTGTAACCTCTCCTACCGGAACCATAATACCTGAACCCGTTGCAATAACATCCATATCACGATGAAGTCCCTCACTAGGTCCTAACATTATACATCTTACAACGCTATCACCGATGTGCTGTGATACCTCCATCACATATTTCTTATCACCATTTATTACATGTAATGCATCTTTGATAGCAGGAAGTTTACCTTTTTCGAATTCTACATCTATAACAGGTCCGGAAACCTGTACTATCTTACCAATGTTCTCCATCTTGTGATATCTCACCTTTCTTTCTTTAATTCAACGCCGATAACTATGAAGTAACTAAATAGTTACCAACCTTCTATATGCTCCACCTCAATCAATGTCCATGAGGAACTTTGGGCAGCAAATCTTTCTCATATGATAAATCTGCATATGCAAGTCTAATAAACAAAACGACTAATACTATGATAGTCCCCCAAATAGAACGATATGAGAACATTTCACCGCATATTGTTCCCACAATACCACCCAATAAAAAGAACACTATCATAAGTCCATGTATCTTAATCTTTTCTGCAGACTGACCGTCATGATGCCTGTAATATTTGGCTGCTGACGAGCCCACCTGACGTATATGATTAGTAACAAAAGTAGTTGCTGCAGGAACACCTTTCACCTGTCGAAAAGTATTGAACTGCATGGAACATATAAAGTTAAGAGCAATCTGACTGATCTGATCCGGAACGCTCTCAGGTAACATTCCAATTACTATTATCACAATTATTTCTATTCCAACAAGTATCGTATCCCACCTGAGGAAATGAAACTTCTTAACACTTTTACCCAGATATTCTGAAAAAAAAGCTCCTGCAAAGTATGCCGTAATAGGTATCATAAGATATGCCGCTCTTAGCCACTTTCTTGAACCTACAGCCATTGCGAGAAGGACTACATTAGCAGTCTGGGCGTTACAAAACACCCCGCCCCTTAACATAAATGTATATGCTCCAAACCAGCCGGCAACAAATATAAGAAGCCAGTATACCCATGGTTTTTCACATTCCAAATAATAATTTCCCTCATCTATTGTCTGTTCCGCTGTATTATTCATATTATTGCCATCTTTCCCGAAATATCATCAGGTTATATCATTAGTCTATAAGCTCAGGAGATTCCTGCAAACGTGCTCTTCTTACAGCTTTTGCTTTCTCTTTCTTCTTCTTAAGAGCTTTCGCGCCACCGATAACCTCAGTTATCTCCTGAGTTATCGACGCCTGCCTTACCCTGTTGAACTCAATTGAAAGATCGTGGAGCATTGCCTCAGCATTGTCTGTTGCAGACTGCATAGCTACCATTCTTGAGTTCTCCTCACTGGCATAGCCCTCTACCAGAATACCGTACATCATACCCGTAACATAATTATAGGCTACATTTTCTATAGCTTTTTCCGGCGAGGGATAGATAAGGTAATCGCTGTCATCTAATGTATCAACATCAACCTTGTCACGCAGCTCCTGCTTCAAGAAATCCTTTGTCTTTAATGGAAGGACCTGCTGAATATCTACTTCCTTTGTCATACTGTTAAGCATTCTCGTATATATAACATGAACTCTGTCGATCATATCCCTCTTATACAATTCGACCATAAGCTCTGTTATTACTCTGGCACGATGTATCGAAGGATTAGTCACCGAATACAGGAAATTGGTCTCAACATTATATCCTCTTGAAATAAAATATCTTCGACCAACTTCACCTATTACATACAGCTTATAATCCTTACAATTCTTGAGAAATTCAGTTGCAGCTTTCAATACACTCTGATTATAAGCGCCTGCCATTCCCTTATCAGCTGTAACAACAATAACCGCATCACGTTTTACCCACTCTGCCTGATCTGATACACGATTATCAAAATACAAATGCTCCATATTGGGATAATGCAGCAGAATCTCTGTCATCTGTTGCTGTAAGCCATAGAAATAAGGTTCCGTATTCTCTAACTGGGTCTTTGCTTTACGCATCTTCATAGAAGACATCATATACATCGCCTTTGTAATCTTCATGGTGTCTTTGATACTCTTTATTCGGTTGGATATTTCTTTCGCACTTGCCATGCGCAAGACCTCCCTTTATTACTGCTTTATTCGTACTCATCTTGCAGTATATGCAAAATGATGCCTGTGCAATTATCTTTATTCCTGCTTTGTTTCACGCTGTTTTTTGAATTCCTCACAGGCTTCCACAATTACTTCTCTGGTCTCGTCCGTCAGATCCTTTGAAAATTCCAATTCACTGTATATATCAGAATGTTCTGTTGACATGAACTTTAACAGATCCACCCTAAACTTCTTAATCTCGGAAATTGGCACATCAGAAAAAATGTGCGCGTTAGCCGCAACAAGCGTGATAACCTGTTCAGCCATCAAAAACGGTGCCCCAAGAGGCTGTTTTAACAGTTCGATAAGCGCACGTCCGTGAGCAAGCTGTTTCTTGGTGTTCTCATCAAGATCTGAAGAAAACTGTGTAAACACTTCCATCTCACGATACTGGGCAAGATCAATACGAACACTTCCCGCAGCCTTCTTCATAGCCTTCGTCTGTGCAGCACCACCGACACGTGATACAGATAGTCCTACATTTACCGCAGGACGCTGACCGGCATTGAAAAGCTCACTTTCAAGGTATATCTGACCATCAGTAATCGAAATAACATTAGTCGGAATATATGCAGACACATCGCCTGCCTGTGTCTCTATGATCGGAAGCGCAGTAATTGATCCACCGCCTGCCTCCGGTGTAAGTCTTGATGAACGCTCAAGCAATCTTGAATGAAGATAGAATACATCTCCCGGATATGCCTCACGTCCAGGCGATCTTTCAAGAAGCAATGAAATAGCACGATAAGCAACCGCATGCTTTGAAAGATCATCATATACGATAAGCACATCCTTACCCTGATACATAAAATACTCTGCAAGAGCCGTACCCGAATAAGGTGCAATATATTGAAGCGGTGCAGGGTCAGACGCTGTTGCCGCTACAATTATAGTGTAATCCATTGCATCATTTTTCTTTAAGGTATTAACCAGCTTGGCAATGGTTGATGCTTTCTGTCCTATTGCCACATATATACAAATTACATCCTTACCTTTCTGGTTTAAAATGGTATCCATCGCAATAGATGTTTTACCGGTCTGACGATCTCCGATAATAAGTTCACGCTGACCGCGTCCTATCGGAAACATAGAATCAATTGAAAGTATTCCCGTTTCCATCGGAACTGAAACAGAAAGTCTGTCAACAATACCCGGAGCAGGATTCTCAATTGGTCTGTACTCATCCGCCTCAATCTCTCCGCCACCATCAATAGGCGACCCCAAAGCATCTATAATACGTCCAAGATAAGCGTCCCCGACAGGTGTTCCTGCCATCTTACCGGTACGGACAACGTGGCTTCCCTCAAATATCCCCGTATCACGACCAAAAAGTATGATACCAATCTCATCACGTCGAACATCCTGTACCATACCTTTAACACCACAATCAAAGATAACAATCTCCCCATAGCAGGAATGATTGATACCCTCTACAGTTACGATACCGTCACCAACAAAAGTAACGATACCTATCTCTCTTGTCTTTGCCTCTAATTCGAATTCTTCAATGCTTGCACGCAGGATTGATACAATATTCTCTGCCTGGTTGGAAAGAGATGTTTTCGTAACCACATCATTGATCTTGTTTTTGAGCTGATCAATACGTCCCTTTTCACTCCAGTCGTATTCCTTGGTTCCTACACGAAGAATAAATCCGCTCTTAAGTGAGGCATCCTCTATTAAATTGATATTGACATCTTCCGCACCATGTTCCTTCTTAAGGAAATCCTTCATTTTGGCAAGCTGGTTTTTATCGGGAGCTGTCACATAACGAAGTTCCGCCTCTATTATCACTTAACCTCACCTGCTTTGCCTATAAATTCGTCATATAAAGAAGAGTCAACCTCTACACCACTTTTGCTTCCTACAATCTTGGTTGCGGCATTCATTACCATATCCGCAATCTCTTTCTCAGCACTCTTGATTATCTTATCCTTCTCAGCATTTGCCTCGGCAACGATCTTTTCCTGTACCTTAAATGCTTCTTCTCTTGCATCACTGATAATCTTATGACCTTTCTCTTCAGCCTCTTTTCTAACTGCAGACACCTCACGTTTCTTCTCTTCTTCGATACCTGCAAGACATGTATCATACTGACTCTTAAGTTCTTCTGCCTCTTCTTTCTTCTTCTCTGCCTCTGCAAACTGTGCATCTGCCTCTTCCTGACGCTTTGCGATAATAGCAAGAATGGGTTTAAAGAATAAGAGTTTGATTGCCACAAAGAGAACCAAAAGATTCACGATGATTTCAATTATATTAAATGCATCTATTTTCAGCATGGCATAAACCTGTCCTTCCCGATATTATTTGAGCATAATGATTACCATTAATGCGATAACGAAACAATAGATAGCTGTTGCCTCTGCAAGCGCGCAACCAAGAATAAGTGTTGTACGTATATCTCCTGAAGCTTCAGGCTGTCTTGCAACTGCTTCTGTTGCTTTACCGGTTGCTATACCTATACCAATACCTGCACCAAGTGCACCCAAAACTGCAATTCCTGCTCCAATTGCTAATGAACTCATAATTATATTCTCCTTTATTTGAAATTATTAGATAGACGATTGCGAAACTCTATTTTTCTCTCTTGAGTTTCACAATTTTCTATGTTGTTATACCTTGTCTATTATCATATTACTCAATAGCTTCACTGATATAAAGCGATGTTAAGAATACAAATACATATGCCTGTAACAACCCGTCGAATATATCGAAGTAACATGAAAATACTGCCGGAATAATAACCGGTACAACAAGCTTTAACATCTCCATGATTACGAATGCACCAAGTACATTACCAAAAAGTCGCATACATAACGACATCGGTCTTGTAAATATATCAAGGATATTAAATGGTGCCATGATCGGAAGGGGTTCTATGAACTTGTGTAACCATTTCTTAGGTCCAAGTCGGAACAGACCCGCAAACTCAACCAAAACTATACTCATAAGAGCTAATGCTATTGTAACATTCAAATCCTTTGTAGGCGGCTTAAAGCCAAACAAACCGAATATGTTGGCGAAACCTATATAAAGAAGTATGGTAGTAAGATACGGAACAAATGCTTCCCCTTCTTCGCCTATCATATTCTTGACCATTCCCATAAGCTTTGTGACTATAAGCTCCGCGACTGCCTGGCGTTTACTGATATTGTGTACCCTAAGATTCCTTGTAAAATATACGGATAACAATATCAATATTGCTGATATGATCCATGTTACAACCACTGATTCATATACATCAATTCCGCCAAGTATTGGGATTGTGAATACAGTCTCGCAATTCAGCTCTTCAATCAGCCTGCTTGCAATATCTCCCAAGTTATCATCTCCTTTGCTCGTTCTATTCTCTCAATCAAGCATTGTAATCCTTTTCCAATGCTTTTTCAAGCACCTTTTTCATTTTTGAAATATCAATCGGCTTGGCAATATGACCATCCATTCCCGCATGCTTAGCCACACCAATATCCTCTTGTGTAACACACATGGTAAGCGCAACAATCGGTATCTGTGAATGCTTCTTGTTACGCAGTTTTCTGATTCTCCTTGTAGCTTCGTAGCCATCCATTACAGGCATCTGAATATCCATAAGTATAACATCATAGTAACCCGGTTTAGAACCCTTCACCATATCTACTGCCTCTTTGCCGTCACATGCCTGCTCTACCTCAAACCCAAGTTCGCATAATATAATGTTAGCTATTTCCCTGTTAATTTCAATGTCCTCAACTAACAAAGCTCTTCGTCCCGAGAAGTTTGTCTCCAGGGATTTTATCAATTCCTCAGGAATACCTTCCTCATCGCCTATCTTCTTATCAGCAACACCTATATTAAAATCCGGCAATCCCGAAGCCTGCTTACCCCTGTTAGGTCTATATGGCATATGAATTCCAAAATCATGGTCATCATTTCCACGTCTTTTTTTCTTTTTATTACTCTTTTTATGTTTATTAAAATTTAATGTAAATATTGCAGAATGAAACATAAAAATAACAAGCAGCGCCACGATAATAACCATAAGTATTGGCACCAGAAACGGAGCTTTCCCTGTATGATATAAATATACCTCAGCAACCGAAATCAATAATATGATAGTTATGAAAGAATTGACTATTCGTATTGCTCTTTCTTCTTCACTGATTGCTCTTTTCTCGTCCTTCTCTGTCTCATCGTTATTGTTGTTCTTCCCCATAAATATACCCCCTAGTCCATGATAAAATAATATAGCTTTCGTAAAATCTACATTTTTCTACGAAGCTCGCAGTGAATGCGAGATTCTACTTAAATAGATACTAACTATCATATATTTTAACAAATAAACATAGGGTTTTCAATTTTTGTTTATATCTGTTATGTGTATAAGTCCTCTGCACCGATTGATAGCACCATATAATTCCTGCTTTCTTACATATGCAAGATTACCGGGTAGACCACCCTTAATAAATGCTTCAAATCTTTGTTTTTCTATGCGATTATATAACTGTTCAACAGCTTCACTAACAGTCACTTTCCCATTCCACGAGCTTATCTTTAGATACTTTATCATCTGTGCAATAGTATTAAGCTGTTCGGAATCGACCAACTGCTCCATATATCTTAAATCAACATTTTCCTTATTAACTGATATTCCATCAAGTCCCATCGTCTTTAATTTAATTCTGTCATTTTTTGCAAAAGCCGCATCATGTCTTACAACACGGTCAAACGAAAGGTTTTCACACTTCTTAATTCTTTTCCCGCCAATTGTTTCTTTCATGGACTCTTCCATACTATCTGTTATATCTCCGCATGATTTATCTTTATCGTCCGGCATATCATCACAAGCATTCACTTCTGATTGTCTCCTGAAGTCTTCCGCCTCTCTCTTTGCCATCTCTGTAATCACATATGGTTCATATTCCATCATCTGTATGATATTATCTGCCTTATTAAAATATGATCCCGAGCTGCCCGCAACAAGAATTGTAGATATACCATAATCATCATACAGCTCTTCAACTCTGTCAATAAATGGAATAATAGGCTCCATATCTCTTGTAACGACCTTCTGCATCAGCTCATCTCTTATCATAAAATTAGTTGCTGATGTATCCTCATCCATAAGGAACACCTTTGCCCCTGCTTCTATCGCCTCAATCGTATTGGCTGCCTGTGAGGTACTACCGCTTGCATCCTCTGTATAGAAGCTCTTAGTATCTTTCTTATTGGGAAGGTTTCTTATAAACATGGAAATATCTGTATTCTGTATACTTCTTCCATCCTCAGCGCGAAGCTTTACCGCAGACTCATCCGTGATAACATATTCCCTGCCGTCTCCCGCTATATGATCATACACACCAAGCTCTAATGCTTTAAGAAGCGTTGACTTTCCATGATAGCCTCCGCCTACAATAAGCGTTATACCCTTCGGAATTCCCATCCCCTTAATACTTCCCGCATTAGGAAGTTCCATTGTTACCTCCAAACTTTCGGGTGAAGTAAATGCTACCGCATCTTTCATAGCAACCTGCGATACTCCGGAACGTCTTGGAAGTATAGAACCGTTTGCTACAAATGCTACAAGTCCCATATTATCAAGATTATCCCTGATAAACCTCTGATCAACCGCAAGGTCAACAACTCTCTTCAAACTCTCCGGTTTATATGACTTTGAAAACAAAGTCTTTTTCACGCATGCATGAAGAAAGTCAAAAAGAATCTTTTCCAACTCCTTAGAATTAATAGTCCTGCCATTAGCAGGAAAACCAACCTCTAACCTGACCACAACATTTCCGTTATCACTATTGATCTGGCAAGCCGTTCGTTCTAATATCTCCTGTCCCGGATTTGTCACACTGATAAGTCCACTCTTTCCCGAGCCTTTCGCCCTAAAAGAATAGTCCTTCACCTGTCTTGCCATATTGCGAAGTAAATGATCCTCTAACGCCTTCCTCTTATCCTTTGTATCATAAAGGCTCTTATCAAATCCTGCCTTCTTTCCGTCAACCAACACAGAAAGCTTAGAAGGCGAAGCAAAAGGGTCACCCTGCACCTGGTCAATAGAAAGTGTATAATCTGTAAAGTCATACTTTCCTTTCATATCCTTATATGCAGGATAACCCTTATGATCTATCTTCCTCAATATTTCCTGTAAATCATTCTTATTCATATCTATTTCTGTTCCTTTCTATAAAACCGCTCTTTCACCTCATTTTTCTATCGCTCACAATGCAAAACGGTAATCCATTTTAAAAAAATATTTTTTTAATTCCTAAAACATAAGTATTATATTACCATATCTTTAAACAAACTAAAAGCTCCATATATGTTATATAGAGCGATTAATAATGATAAAACATTACCGTTTTGCCTTCATAACCTTCTTATTCTCATACATCATTCCATCAGCAAGTCTTATAGCCTCCATAGGCGCAATATTCTCATTCCTGTTGCAGCATTTATACCCGCATGCAGCAGAAACCTCGAATGGAAATTCTCCGGAATCATCGTCTCTCTTCATAAGCGTCTTAAAACGTTCAATCTTTTCTAACGCTTCATCCTCTCCACCGCCAAACAGACATGCAACAAATTCATCGCCGCCCCATCTCGAACAGAATCCATTATCTGAGAATATCTCCTTAATATTAGAAGCTGTAACCTTAAGAAGCTTATCTCCCATTTCATGTCCATATACATCATTAGCAGTCTTTAGATTATTAAGATCAATAAACACCATTGTATAGTCCTTAATATCTTTGGTCTCCATTTCCTCAATCTTACGATAACATTCGGCACGATTGGGCATATCCGTCAATGCATCCTTATACGCAAGCAAAACCAGCTGCTGTCTTTCAACCCTTAAAGTGTATTCTTCCGCAGATGTAGCAATAAGATATACAATAAGTGAAACAGCAATAACAATAATTGCAATGTAACTTACCCCATGATTAGAAAACCATGTTTTGTTCATAACATATTTGGTAATATTGAATCTTAATATCTCTATTATTCCACACATCATGGAGATAAGCACTCCGTATCGCAGTATCATAATATATGAATTGCTTCCGTGCTTAGTACCAAAGAAAATGGCAATAACAAGCATTAATATCATAATTCCTGTCAAAACATGCATATATGAAAGCATATCTGAATAATTGAGCTGAATAGATGATAATTCAATTACTGTAGCAGCTATATAAAACAATCCATATACAATAATAAAAAATTTAATAATCTTCTTAAATTGTGGCACATCTAATACAAGATAAATGAATATCGCCAACGGAAATGCGGCAAGAAAAAGACAATAATATTCAATCTTAGCACAGAAATCAGCATTACCAAGAATAAGATAGAACATTCCCTGACTGCCAAAGAACCATGAATTGATAAGCAACTCAAACACTGCTACAGGAAGACCAATCTGAACCTCACGACGGCTGATCCATTTGACAAGAAAATAGATAATACAAATAAAAGCCATAATTACAATTGAAAGTGACAC
>CAMHMG010000063.1 GCA_946186175.1 uncultured Clostridia bacterium
ATCCTGTCGGATATCAGAATGTATTGTTCTTTACTATCGCACTTTACATCATCGCATTAATCCTCTGTGTTACACTTGTAAGACCTACGGATAAGGCACTAGAGGCAAAGGCTGCAAAATAATAATACAGCAGCTCATGTATCATGGAAGGTTACCAAAATATAATTTCTAAACCTTTATAATATAATATAGCTTACAGACATCAACGAGCTCTCAGAATCACAAGCGAAGCAGACCAAATTCTGAGGGCTCATTCACTATTCAAAGGAGGTACAAATGCTAAAATTCAAAAAGCTTTTCAAAAACAGAACATTCGTCAAGCAAATTCTTGCTTGTGCGCTTGTTCTCTCAATAGCTTTACCAGTTTCACCTGCATCTGCCACTGACACCGGCGAACCTTCCTTTGACAACGGATATCAGACAACAGACAACGACAACGGGGAAGGGGCCGCTGAAGAGGGGGTTACAAATGAAACTGACGAAGATTTTGTCGTAGTTAAGAAACCTGTCTTTAATGACAAGATCAACTACAATTTAATTAACTTTATTACCGGGGCAACCTTAGAGGGAGAGAATATTACAGTTAACGGAAACACCTAGAGAGTAATCAATCCGGGTGTTAACTACAACATGTCACTTAAGTTTAATGAGAATTCTACCTATCAGTTTTCTGAAGATGACAGTAAGATGACATATGTGCTTCCTGATGGAGTTAAGGCACACGGAGGTGGTAAGATCAACATCTCTGTCACCTACAGTGGCAAAACTTATACTGTCAAAGACAATGTTTTCACAGTATCCGATGACGGAAAGACCCTTAGTCTTACTCTTAATAAAAATGATGATAATCTCCAAGTGCTTAACTTAGCGACCAACGCAACTTTTACTCTGAAATTCGAAGCAAGCTTTGACTTAATCGAAGGCAATCACGAGATGGATTTCGGCGGGAACGTCAAGAAGAATCTTGAGGTTAAGCCATCTCATAATGTCAGCGTAGAAAAATCAAACGAATTTGATCCAGCCACAGGTGAGTTGTTATATACTATCAATGTCAAATCTACAGGCACCAGTGAGAATATTTCTGTCACTGACGCCATGAGCGGAACTGTTGTCGGCCTTAGGCAGGATTCTATCTCCTGCAATCCGGCAGGCGTTGGTTTTAACATCACAAGCAAAAGCGATACAGGTTTCTCAGCCACTATAGCAAAGCTTACTAACCAGACTGCCACTATCACTTATCGTGCATCCATAAAAGATGCTTCTGCGGTTGATGCAAACGGTGCAGTTACCGGCGGTAAGAATACCGTTACAGTCAATACTGCTGATGACTCTAATCCTAATGACAACACCGCAACCACCCCTGATGACACTTATCCCGTCACTTCAGTATTAGAAAAGACAGGCAGTGTTGTCAGTGAGAACGGCAAACCTATTGTTGATGGCGACGGAAAAGTGACGATCAACTGGTCTATCAAGGTCAACAGCGAAAGAATCCTTCCACTAAATGGTAAGCCTATCACAGATACATTATCGAAAGATCACAAATATTCCGGCAGTGGTATCACTGTTATTAAGACAGACAAAAATGGTAAATCTTCATCTTCCGATATAGCATGGGCTGCTCTTAATAAAACAGATACTTCATTTACATATACCCCTAATGACAATACACCATATCTGTACGAGATCAAATATTCAACCAAGACAGCTGCTCCATACGGAAAATACAGTGTAGCTAATACTGTCAATTATATGGGCAAAGATACTAAGGATACCGTGGATATCGGCATTCCCGAAGGTAATGATTTTCAGATCACTAAGGAGATCGCACCTGACGGTGTAGACAGAACAAATGGAAAGATCAGCTGGATAATCACCATGACAATACCGGCAGGAGGTCTTCCAAACCTTGTTCTTAGAGATACTTATCCTCATTTCAAAAATCCTGATAATGCTGATGAAACCTTGTACAGAGATTCGTTAGATGAAAGTTCTCTCGAAGTTACGGGATTAGTTGGTGAGGAAAATTACAAAAAAGATGATAACATCTCAAAAAGATTAAAATTAACCTTCTATCAGGATTCAGCTCAAAAAACAAAAGGGCTTAGAGGAACCGGGAGTAAAAGAACCGTTACGGTCAAATTAACAACTAAGTTAAACCAACAATGGCTTGATTATGCAAATACTCATATTACCACCGGCAAACAGGAACAGCGTCATTCAAATGTCGCAGAGGCAGAGATAAACAGCAAAACAGTCTCCGATTATGCGCGTGTATATCTTGCTGATCCGGAATTTAAGAAGAGTTTAGACGGTGGTATTAACTGGGTTAATGACAGTGCCGGCAATACAGTTCCATACTACAAATATTCACTTCTTTTTACAAATGTAACTGAAGATGTAGTCACAATAAAGGACACTCTTCCTGACGGCTTTATCTTCTATACACAGCCTGTAGGAAAAGAAGATATAACAGAGATTGCAAAACCTGATATAGTCGGCGGCAACAGCCCTCTTGCAATGAGTCACAGAAGCAATGGTTCTGTTACCTTTGAAGATGACAAAACTATTAAAGTTAAAGTACCAAAAGACGAAGATGATTATTATACCTATTATCAGGTCATTTACTACATTATCGCCAAAGATACAGAAGCAGTTAAAAAGCTTAATCAGAAAGCTGTTGATAACGGCGGAACAGTCACCCTTACCAACAAAGCTGAATACAGTGGTGTTACAGACTCTGCCGATGTTACATACACACCTGATATTGGTTATTATCTGTGGAAATCTCTTGATAATGAAAGTGATCTCAAAGTTTATCAGAATGTTGCCAAGTATTCCATAAATATTAATCACTTAGGACTTAAGCTTAACAATGGTAATAATTTAACCCTTACGGATACATTTGAAAATCTTGATGTTGACTATACGTCGATTAAATTCAATCCTGCAGATGCATGTATATCCTATGATGTTACAGGCTCTAAACTTACCGCTATTCTCAAAGACGCTACACCGGTTATAGTTACTTATTCTGCAAGAGTTAACGGCAGTGGTGATGTAACCTTTAAGAACACGGCCGATATTAACGGTCATTCCCATGACGTATCAAAGACAAAGACCTTCAATGTCTATGATGCCGGAAGCGGAAGCGCAAGTATTTTATCTATGCGTATTATGAAATATGAAGCCGGCAATATGAACAAACGTCTGGCAAACGTTTCATTTAAACTCTTCAAAGCAACGAAAATTGATTCTGAATCTCACCTTGCAACTGAGGGAACAGAGGTAAAAGATATAAACAATAAACCGGTAATAGTGACAACAGATAAAGACGGTATTGCGATATTAGACGGAAATGAAAACAAAGACGGTTGGGAACTCAAAGCCGGTGAAACCTACTACGTTGTTGAGGAAAAAGCATTAGACGGTTATGAACCTGATAGCACTAAATATACATTTACCATTTCAACAGATGGCACAACTGATTATAACAAGTTTATTTATCGTAATGATGACACCTTAAAGATAAAAAATTACAAAAAGGTAGACCATCCTTTAACTATCATCAAGGCCATGACAGGCACTATACCTGAAGATATTGATTTGAATGATATCACAATCAAGGTTAATGATTCGAATAATAAGCTCATCACCGAATCAACTCTTGCTAATATTAAATCAAACGCTGAAGTCGGAACTACAGGTTATAAGTATGATCAGACATCTAATAAGTTTGAATGGACCGTTGCCGGGCTTTCAGATAACCAGGCAGTAATCGTCATGGAAACAGTCAACAAGACCAAAGAGGGATACAGTTTATCTAAGAAATACACAGTTGACGGCGGAAGTGTTAACGAATATTCAGAAAGCACAGGAATAAATGCTAAAGCAGGACAAACTGTTGATCTGACTAATGATTACAGTCGTGACAAGGGAAGACTTATTATCAAAAAAACTGTGGAAACAATTAATACATTTGGTACAGTCGACGAATCATCATTGCCGACCACTTTCCAATTTGCAGTCAAGAACGAAGCCGGTAACTACATTAAAGATGTTAACGGTACTGAGGGCGACAAAACACCATTTTACTTCACAGGAATAAGCAAAAATGCATCTCTTACTATTAACAATCTTCCTACCGGAAAGTATGTAATTGAAGAAAAAGACGCAAGAGTCAACGATCTCACCTTAACAGCTACCGGTTTAGGTGAAGTTACTGTCAAAAAAGGCGATCCTGTAACAGCAAATGTCAACAACGCCTACGAAACACCAAAAAAACCGGAAGGAAACCTTGTCATTGAGAAGAAGGCCGGATCGGCTGATATTCCTGCTGACAAAACATTTCCTATCAGTGTTAAGTTTAGTACAGGCGGAAGCTACTCTACAAACGGAGTAATGACAACCTATACAACCGGAGAATATAAGACATTTAATATCAAAGCCGGAGAGAAGATTACTATCGAAAGTATTCCGGCAGATATAACTTATGATGTCAAAGAAGAATTGAACGGAAGCGACTTTGATGGTTACCTTACGCCAAGCTACAATTACGGCAATCCTTCAAAAACAATTAAAGATGGGAAAACCGATAATGTTACGATAACTAATTATTATGTGGCTCCAACAAGAAGCTTAAATATAGAAAAGAAACGCGCAGAAGCTTCTGACGAATTCCCTGATACAGCTAAGACCTTTCCTGTAAATGTTAAGTTCAATAAGACCGGCACCTTTAAGGTTAGTGTCAATGAGGGAACCGAAAAGGATCTGGCTGTAACCGACACCTCTTCATATATTGAGGTTGCTGTACTTGGAGTAAATGATTCCGTTACCATTACAAACATACCGGACAAAACAGAATATGAGGTTTTGGAAGATATCAGTGACACAACCAAATACGATGGATTTGGAGAACCGGTATATACCAATAAGACCGGAACACTTAACTCTAACCAGTCTGTGAAGGTTAAAATAACTAACTCCTACACAGATCCGAAAAAGGGCAAAGGAAATCTTCAGATTGTTAAGACTATAGTTGCACCTGACAGCCTTAACGAAGCGAGTGCCTTAAGCTCAATAAAGTTCAAGATCACCGGTACAAATACACTGTATAATAAAGTAATTACACTTGGCGATTTCACTAAGTCTTCAGGCAAATACATATATAATCTTAAGGACATAACCAATGATACGTATATTGTCGAAGAAACACATAGTGATGTTGAAGGCGTAGAGAAGAAATCCGTTCAGTATTCTATCGGAAGCAATGGTGAGCTGGTAAACGGTAACAAAGCAAGCGATATTGTAATCAAAGATAATCTTGCAATAGTCAACTTTACAGATACCTATGAAGAAAAGGAACCGGAAAAGGGTACTCTAAAGATAAAGAAGATTTTTGCCGGTGACAAGCCATCAACCGACAAAATGAATAATGTCACCTTTACCGTTACAGATAATAACGGTAAAACCATTAAGACACTGTACTATAAAGATGCTGATGATTCAGGAGCACTTACAATATCCGAACTTGAACCCGGCACGTATACAGTGACAGAATCACAGTACAACGACGACGGCAAAACCATCACGATCAACACAGTTGTAAACGTTCCCGAAGCTTTGGCAGTTAACGGTACAACAGATACCGTATCAGTAGAGATAAAGAGTGGCAAGACCTCAGAAGTATCATTTACTAATACATATAAAGAAGACGGTACAACAAGTGAGGAGCCAACGAGTGAGCAGACTACCAGTGAACAGACTACCAGTGAACAGACTACCACTGCACAACCTACTACTTCTCAGCCTACCACAAGCACAGAAGTAACGACCCAACAGCCTACTACTTCAGTTGAAATAGAAACAGAAAAGAAAAATGTCAGCACAAAGAAAAAGACAACTGAAAGTGATGATGATGACGACGATGATGAAGAGACCGAAAAAGGAAACCTCATCATAACCATTCACGATGAGAAAACAGGAAAGGTTGTTCCGGGCGCTAAAATATCAGTTACTTCACCAAATGGCAAGACCAAGAACTACACGACTAACAACAATGGTCAGGTAAGTATCAAGAACGCCCAGGCAGGTGATTACACCTTAACTGTCACAGATGTTCCTGACGGCTATACAGTAACCAAGAACAAGGAGCTTGACGTTGAGGTTGTTAAAAATAAGACAACTACCGCAATAGTTGAGATTAACAAAGACGGCGGTGTTTCAGTTACTACAAAAACAACCAAATCATCAGCAAAAACCGGCGATACTTTCCCTGTAATTCCGGTAGTTTCAGCATTTATGATCGCAATATTGGGACTTGTAACATTATGCTTTAAGAAAAAACAAGATAATTGATAATGTACGAAGTTCTTCTACACGAAAAAGGCGGTAAGTGATCTCACTTACCGCCTTTTTTTGTAGTTTTCAACATATCTAATTTTCCCAAAAAGAAATTATGAGAAACACTTCGCACATTCTCAATTCTTATTCAACACTATATCTTCCGTCGCCAACAGTTTCAATAGTAGACGAATAATACTTCTTAGATGCTTCAACAAGATACATGGTATCATATGCGCCTGCCGTTTCATAAGCAGAATGCATAGCAAGCTGAGGAAGACCAATATCTACAGCATTCATTGAAACTCTTGTTGTAGCAATATTGCCAAGAGTTGAACCCCCGATTATATCCGAACGATTCACATATGTCTGAACAGGCACACAGGCCAACTCGCATATTCTCCTGAACAACCCCGAAGACACTGCATCTGTAGTATATTTTTGATTTGCATTATATTTGATCACAATCCCACCATTAAGCTTAGGTCTGTTGGTAGGATCTGCTTTATCAACGTGATTCGGATGAAGTGCGTGTGCATTATCTGCAGACACCATGAAACTGTTGGTAAATATCCGGCACATTTCCTCCCCACTCTTTCCAAATGCATGATTAATTCTTGTAAGAACATCCTCGAGAAACGACGATGCCGCCCCCTGCTTGGTGGAGCTTCCAACCTCTTCGTTATTGAACACACAGCATACCGGGATTGCCGATATTTTTTTATTGTCTCCGTTCTTTTCCGGGATTGCCGTATTATCAGTTTTTACGTCTGTTTTGACAGATTTCCCTAAAGAATCAATAAACCCTTTCATAGTGGCAAACGCACACTGAAGATCATCAAGCCTGCCACTTCCAACAAACTCATTATTCGCCCCGTATAGAGTACCTTTATCTCTATTGTAAAGGAACAGATCTGTATCAAGGATATCATCAACATCAACACCTGCTTCTTTGGCTATAATTCTCATCAGGATATTCTCAGAGCCACTAATATTGTCCGTAGTTAATTTCTTGCTATCGATATACTCAAGATCATTTTCACTATCATCTTCTATCTTCCCGTCACAATCTATGTACCCTGCAAACAAAGGAAGCATGTCTTTCTGCGCATTCCACGCATATCCTTCGTTTATCTTTCTATCCATATGTATTGCAAGATTGGGAATTACACATAGATCCCTTTCTATATTGAGCAGCCTTGTCTCAACTCCACTCTTAGTCCTCACAACAATTCTTCCTGCAATCGATAATGGTCTGTCCAGCCATGTTGACATTATCATGCCGCCATATTTCTCTGTGTTTAATTTGATGTAACTTTTTTCAACCGTTATCTCCGCATTAGGTTTTATCTTAAATGCAGGAGAATCGCTATGACTTGCCATTATCATAAATCCGGTATAATCCCGATCAAAAGAACCGTCTGCTTCGTCAGCATTATCATATATTTCAGGTATCCGAAATGATATTATCGACGAGTCATCTCTTGTAACATAATATTTCCCACCATAGGAAAGCTTCCATTCCGCTCCCTCAAATAATCTGACATATCCCGCCTTTTCCAGCATGATTCCCAGATTCCTGACTGCATAATACGCATTAGGACTTTGGTCAATAAATGACAGCATTTCCTTATTAATATCAATCACACTATTTTTATTCATCCGTATTCGCCTCTCTACTCAAAACATAAGATATTAGTATCTATGAAGCTTCTCTTCATAGATACGCAAAAGGCTCAGTGCTAAAGTACATTCCAGTATGCCTGTCGTATCGTAGAATATACATTTTTCTACGAATCTCGCAGTAAAATGCGAGATTCTACATGAACAGTTACAGATATTATTTCACTTTGCCTTTATACTTTGCTTTTTTAAACAGCTTTTTATACTTGGATTTTTGCTTCTTGGGAACCCTGGTAACAGCTGATTTGGGCACACCCTTAAATGCATTTTTCCCGACAGTTTTAAGTACTGTTGATTTAACCGTTATTAATTTAAGCTTCTTACAGTCCCTAAATGCATTCTCACCGATTGCAGTAACGTTCTTAGGTATTGTTATCCTCTTAAGACCCTTACATTTATTAAATGCATTCTTTCCGATTATCTTAATATTCTTACCTATTACTATACTTTCAAGGTCTTTATTATACTCAAATGCACCTTTACCTATCTCTACAACCTTGTATGTAACATCATCTTTGACTATAGTTGATGGAATAGCAATAACTGAAACATCATCATCCAAAAGACCGTTAAATGCTACGGTAGGATTGTCTTCAATATTTAAAACCTCATATTTATAGTCCTTGTCATCATAAATCTCATCACCCACCGATGGCATTTGTTCATGTTCATCATCTCCTTTTAAGTTTGCGTCGCCATCATCCGAACTGCCGTCTTCTCTAGATGAGGGAACTGAACCTGCGTTATCTCCTGAACTTCCACCTGTAACTTTGCCTGTTGTCCCTCCGGTATTTCCACCTGTGGTAACATTGTTTCCACCACTGGAGCTTTCCCCTGACACACTTCCATTACCTCCACCGGTGTTTCCTCCCGCAGTTCCCCCACCGGCATCCGGATTGAAATTGGTGTGACATCGCGTACATACACCATCTACTATATTATGTCCCAAAGACATAACGGTAAGCGAAGATTTTCCTGTAAGCTTTGTACCTTCCTCATCTTCATATATCATCTTACATTCACTGCACTCATAATACTCCTTGCAGCCATTTTGCGCACAGCTTGGCGCCACATATGTATGATGAGTCATATTATGAGAAAGCTTTGGAATAGTTTCAAATATACCCTCATGGCAGCGGCTGCAGGTTCCATATGCTGTACCATTTTGAGTACAGGTGGGCTCGGTCGTCACTGACATTTCGCACTCATGTCCAAGCGCAGGGAGCTCAATCCTTTCCTTAATTACCGCATTACAGATCTCGCAGTAAATATAGTCAGTATATCCCCCCTCAGTGCATGTCGGCTCCTTGCCAAGCTCAATATTTTCTTTATGATGAGCGGGTATAACAGTCTGTTCATATAATACCTTATTACAGCGGGCACAGTGTTGTCCATCGGACAGTCCATCTTCCGTACAGGTTGCTTCTTTTCCCTCTTCAACAACATAATCGTGTCCCAATGCGCTGATCAAATCCCTTTGTTCCAACACTTCACCACACCGTCCACAGTGACTGCCCTCCGTGAATCCTATTTCGGTACAAGTCGCCGGTTCTTCTTCATCCGTAACCGGTTCATGGCCAAGTGGTTCTATCTCTTCTGCCTTTTCAAGTGTCTTATTACATCTGTCACAATAACTCCACTCACTCCATCCATGACCGGTACAGGTGGGTACACAACCACTTATATCTATCTTATTATGTCCAAACGCCGGTATCACTTCCTGCTCTTTGATCACCTTATTACATCTCGAACATATACCTCCTTCGGTAAGACCGTCTTCCGTACATGTCGCAGACTGCTCACCTATTATCATCTCCGAATGTCCAAGTGCCGGTATTACTCTCCGTGGAGTTAATATCAACCCGCATTCCGCACATTGTCTTCCTTCCGACAAACCTGTATTCTCACAATCCGCCTTTACTGCAGGAAGCTTTTCAATAGTATGACCTTTTCTTTCTACCTTATATTTCTGGGTAAAGCCACATTTATTACATACCCTGTCCTTTTCTCCTGTTTCTAAACATGTAGGTTCAACGACCAACTCCCATTCGCCAAATAAGTGTGAAAGCTTCGGAATAACAGTCTGTTCATTTATTACTTCTCCGCATAGCAAGCAATGGCTGCCCGAAGTATATCCCGACTCAGTACAGGTTGCCTCTTTGCCTTCATCATTAACAATGTTATGACCATGTGCTTCTATCTTTTCTTTCCCTTCCAGTACAGTATTGCAAACAGTACAGCATATACCTGAAGTCCAACCATCCTCGTTGCAGGTCGCAGCTTTTCCGGGTACAGCAGTTTTTAAATGTCCCTTTGCCGGAAGTGTTTCTATCTCTTTATGACCGCATATACCACACAGTTTTTCCATAGTACCGGTTTCAGTACATGTAGGCTCTTCTATTACCGTTTCGATATATGAGTGTCCCGTCGCCGGAATAGTCTGTGCTTCCTCTAAAATATAACCACAGAGCGAACATTTCCCCCCTGCACCGGAACCGGCTTCCGTACATGTAGGCGCAACATATCCTGTATACTCAAATTCATGCTCTTTCTTAGGTATGACCTCTGTTTTCTCCTCACCGCACCTGATACAGGCTGCTTTTCTTTCTCCTTCCTCAGTACAGGTCGCTTCTTTTATTATTGTCCATTCACCATAGCTATGTCCTTTGGGTATGACTACCGGTGCAATTATAATCTCACCGCACCTTGCACATTTCATACCCTCATAATGTCCATCCTTATCACATGTTGCCGCTTCCTTCTGCCATGTTACAGGATCATGACCGGTACACTTGACAGTCTCTGTAATCGTATCGTTACAATCCTTACAAACTTTCTCAATCTCCCCATCATCCGTACAGGTTACTTCCTTAATAACTGTGCCATTGTCATAGTTATGTTTTGTTTTAGGTATAACCTCCTGTTCTTTAAGTGTTTCACCACATCTTCCACAATGAGAACCTTCTGTCAGTCCTGTAGATGTACAGGTTGCCGGCACTGACCCGTCTGTTACCGAATCATGACCAAGCGGTTCTAACGGATACTGCTCAGCTATCATTTGACCGCAAACTTCACATTTATATCCCTTAGCCAATCCTTCCTCAGTACAGGTCGGCTCTTTTCCTTCCACCTCAACCCTCACATGATATCTCTCAGAAGACGGTATTGTCTCCTGTGTGATCGTTATCTCATTACAAATCTTACATTTTGCACCAACTGTAAGACCTTCTTTAACACATGTTGGTTCATAGCCGGGTATTTCTTCATTGTCGTGATACTTAGGAGAAGCAGGTATCACCTCCTGCTCAACCGTCATCTCTCCACAAATTGTGCAGCGTTTTCCATCTGTGAGACCATCCTTAATACAGGTCGGAGCATATCCCTTAACGGTCTCTGTTACGTGTTCTGATTTTCTAATAATTCTCTGTTGCACAGTCACCAGCCCACATTTACTGCAATGTTTGCCCTCTGTAAGTCCTGTCGAGGTGCACGTTGGCTCTACTGCCGGATCAACCACTATGGTATGTCCTTCAGGAGATCCGTATTCATATCTTACATATCCACATTTAGAACAGGTCTTCTTATAACACTTCTTGGCTGTACAGCTTGATACACTCATTTCCTCAGTAATATACTCATGTTCGCACGGAGTTATAGAAAAATAAGCATATACAGTTCCGGTATAATTGCCCTTTGCTGTTATAACCACAGCTCCTCTGCCTTCATTAATATTATTAGAGTATCTGACTGAATAATCCGTATTCTCTTTAAGCACCTTTCCGTTATCGTCTTTAACCACAACTGCAGGTTTATGCTCTTTTCCATCATATGATACGGTATTATATTCTAATTCTGTATTACTCTTCTGAATTTCTCTTCGAGATACTTCTATATTAAAGGTACGTTTGATCGTTCCGATATTACTGTCCTTGCATATTGCAGTCATCGTTGTCGTCCCGGCCTTTTTCGGCATAATATAATTACCGGACAACTCCGCAATACTTGTATCCTTGATCGTACACTTCCATGAAGGAGTAATTTTCTTATCAAGAATAACTGCCTCTAATTCAGTTCTGTATCCAAGATTCCATGTGGTATAATATGTCATATCCGGAAGATCTGCCAAATTCCATTCATCCTTCTGTGTACTTCCATAGGTGACATAAAGATTATGATTATAATTATTATCATACTCGCCATCTATAAAGTTTTCTCCCACAAAATATGGGGCTGTCACTGTTTTATCCGCAGTTAAAATTGTAAGCTTTGCTGTAACATTTTTGTTGATTGCTTCGGTCTTAGAAGCACCTGTTCCGTTAATACCAAACTCCTGAACCCAGTAGTCTCTGCCCATATAGACAACATGAGCTATACCTATCCTTGTATAATCCTTATTAAGCAATGCCCTTCTATGGCCCTGCCCGCTATAATCACAATCCTCTTCCTCGAATCCCTTCTGAGCCTTTTCTGCCGTAAGCGAGCCGCAAGATATATTCTCATTATCGCTATATATTCCATTATACGTACAGGTTCTTCTTGCACTTCCATCAGGTCTTTCATGGGTGCTCATATAACATAAAACTAATTCTCGCGCCCTCTGCATTGCAATCTGCTCTAAGCCATAGTCATATGTAAACTTTCCAAGCTGATTGGAACTGTTTGTATTAAAATACTCCTTACTTCCGTTAGATTTATACTGCCATTGATTGGATTTCGTTCGAAAAGTGTTAACTAATTGCAGCATTTCTCTGGCATCATCCTGAGACTGATAGACAGTAAATGATACAGTTTCCTTTCCCGTTGCTGCCAAAGCTCTCATTTCATTATTATTAAATGAAAGACACATAAACAGTACTATAATTATTCTTTTTACAATCCTTTTATAATTCCCCATATATAATCTCCTCTTATTATTTCTGTACTATTATTATCATTAAGTAGCATTTCCGATTTAATTTGTTCAATCAAATATTTGTAATATATTGTAACATTTAAACACAAAATCAACAATAAAAATATGGTTATTATGCGCCTTAAAACCTACCACCAAATTCGGGTTTGTCGAGCTGTTTGTATGACGGACGCACAGTTATGATTGAAGT